>JBIIIL010000029.1:0-16477 GCA_044234825.1 Phycisphaerales bacterium | reverse complement strand
AGGCCGATGTTGGAGCCTTCCGGCGTCTCGATGGGGCAGATGCGGCCGTAGTGCGAGATGTGCACGTCGCGCACCTCGAAGCCGGCGCGCTTGCGGTTGAGGCCGCCCGGCCCGAGGGCCGTGATTCGGCGCTCGTGCACGAGCATCGAGAGCGGGTTGGTCTGGTCGACCACCTGCGAGAGCTCGCTGCGCCCGAAGAAGAACTCGATGGCGCTCGAGATCGACTTGGAGTTGACGAGGTCGGCGATCTTGAACGACGTCTCCGCCTGGTCGCGCATGCTCATGCGCTCCTGCACCGTGCGGCGGAGCTTGAGGAAGCCCTTGCGCATCTCCTCGGTGGCGAGCTCGTCAAGCGTGCGGAGGCGGCGGTTGCCGAGGTGGTCGATGTCGTCGACGATCGCGCGGCTGCGGCGGCTGGGGTCCACCGGACGGCGGAGCTCCATGATGTAGCGGATGACCGCCAGGAAGTCCTCGGCCCGCAGCTTCTGCACGCGCTCGTCGGTCGGCGCGTAGTCGGGGTCGTCGAGGAACTTGCGGTTGATGCGGAAGCGGCCGACGCGGCCGAGGCGGTAGCGGTTCTCGTCGAAGAACTTCTCGAAGAAGAGGTCCTTCGCCTTGTCGATCTGCGGCGGGTTGCCCGGGCGCAGGCGGCCGTAGATGCGCAGCAGCGCCGCCTCGTGCTCGGTGACCTCGGCGAGGAAGTCGAGCTTCTCCTCCGCGAGCGTGTTGAGGATCAGCGGGTCGCTGGGGTTGGTGATCGCGCGCACCGTCTTCAGCGAGCTCGCCTGGATGTCCGACACGCGGTCGCCGAACGGCGCGCCGACGCGGCAGAGCTCCTCGCCCGAGTCGCTGTCGACGATCATCTCGGCGGAGTAGTGCTCCGGGCGCAGCTTCTCGACCTTGACGTCCTCGACCTCGTAGAACTCCTCGAGGATCCGCTCGGTCGAGGAGAAGCGCTCGTCGAGCGCGCGGAGGAACGTGGTCGCCGCGATCTTGGTCGTCTGGTCGATGCGCATCGCCAGCACGTCCTTCTTGTTCACCTCGAGCTCGATCCACGAGCCGCGCTCGGGGATGATGCGCGCGCTGTGGAGCGGGCGGTCGCCGAAGCTCGAGGCGATCGAGAAGTCCACGCCCGGCGAGCGGTGCAGCTGGCTCACGATCACGCGCTCGGAGCCGTTGACGACGAACTCGCCGCCTCCGAGCATGATCGGGATGTCGCCGAGGTAGATGTCCTCCTCCATGACCTCCTGGACGCCCTCGCGGCGCAGGCGCAGGCGCACGCGCCACGGCAGCCCGTAGGTGAGGCGCAGCTCGCGGCACTCCTCCTCGGTGTGCTGCGGCTCGCCGAACATGTAGGAGACGTACTCGAGCTTCATCGCCGAGTCGTAGCTCTCGATGGGGAACACCTCGCGCAGCAGCGCCTCGAGGCCGATGTAGCCGTCGCGCTGGTCGTGGGCCTTGTCCTTCTGGAGGTAGCGGTCGTACGCGGCCTTCTGGACGCGCACGAGGTTGGGGACGGGAATCGCGTCGCCGCGCTTGGAGAAGTCACGGACGTTCTTCGTGGCCATAGTCACCTCGTGGGGGCAGGCGCGTGCGTGAGCGAGCGAAGCCGGCGGGACGCTCCGCGACACGAGTCGGGACGTTCGCCACAGTTCTTCACTTGCACGCAGGGGCCAGCCGCCAAGTCCCGCAGTCTAGCCAGAACTTGAGTAAAAGCGCAAGCCGTTGACGGGCCTTGTGGCATGGAGTTTGCGCACTAGCCATCCACATGTTGCCCATAACAAAACGAACAAGGGTCCCGCCCAGGTTGTGGACGGGACCCTTGGATCGATGCGTGTCGCAGGGGCCGCGGCCCCTGGGGATCACTTGACGGTCGCCTTGGCGCCGGCAGCCTCGAGGGCGGCCTTGAGCTTGTCGGCGTCCTCCTTGGAGATCTTCTCCTTGAGGGTCTTCGGCGCGCCGTCGACGAGGTCCTTCGCCTCCTTGAGGCCGAGGCCGGTGGCCTCGCGGACGACCTTGATCACGTTGATCTTGCTCGCGCCAGCGTTGTCGAGGATGACGTCGAACTCGGTCTGCGCAGCGGCAGCGGGGGCGGCGTCGCCACCACCGCCTGCGGCCACCATCACGGCGCCACCGGCAGCGGGCTCGATGCCGTACTTGTCCTTCATGTAGTCGGCGAGGTCCACGGCCTCCTTCAGGGTGAGGGCCGCGATCGAGTCGCCGAGCTGGGTGATCTTCGCATCAAACGTCTTGGTCTCTTCTGACATGTGAATCTCCACTTGAGTTGTGCCGTCCAGAGGTGACGCCACATGGCGTCATTTCATCCTTGCGGAACCAGTGAAACGGCGGGAAGCCTGTGATGTGCCGTGGGACAGGGCCGGGGTCACGCCTTGGCGGCGATCGCCTCGCCCTTCTCCAGGCGGGTCTGGATCTCCTTGACGATGCCGAGCACGCGGCGGCCGGGCGACACCGCGGCGCCCACGACCTTGCGGCCGGGGGACAGCGCGATGAGCACGACGTTGGCCTGCGACTCCTCCTTGGTCGGGAACTCCGAGAGCCGCTTGACGCCCGCCTCGCCGGCGTACCACTCGCCCTCGATGCATGCGCCCTTGAGCGTGAGCTGCTCGACGCCCTTGGCCCACTTGATCACGTCGCGCGCGACGTTGACCACGGAATCCGACCCGTACACGACCGCTGTGGGTCCGGCGAGGCCGGGCCCGAGCGCCTCGAGGGTCGTGCCCTTGAAGGCGCGCTTGGCCAGCGTGTTGCGCACGATCGTGACGCGCACCTTGCCCTCGCGGAGCTTGCCGCGCATCGCCGCGGTGTCCGTGTTGGACATGCCGCGGATCTCGACGAGCACGGCGCCGTCGAGACCGGCGAACCGGGTGCGGTACTCCTTGACGATCAGGTCCTTGACTTGCTTGCTCATGGCTTCTCCTTCAGCCGCCTCAGACGGCGACCTGCACTCCTGGGCTCATCGCTGCAGAGATGACGCACTTGCGGATGTACGTGCCCTTGCTCGTGGCGGGCTTCGACTTCTGGATGAGGCCGATGAAGTGCTCGAGGTTCTCGAGCAGGTCGGCGTCGCTGAAGCTCATCTTGCCGATGACGCAGTGCACGTTGCCGCCGTCGTCGTTGCGGTACTCGACCTTGCCGGCGGCGAACTCCTTCACCGCCGTCGCGATGTCGGGTGTCACGGTGCCTGCCTTGGGCGAGGGCATGAGCCCCTTCGGTCCGAGCACCTTTCCGAGCTTGCTCACCACACGCATCATGTCGGGGCTGGCGATGGCGACGTCGAAGTCCATCCATCCGCCCTCGATCTTCGACACGAGCTCGTCGCCGCCCGCCTCGATCGCGCCGGCGGACTTCGCCGCAGCGACCTTGTCGCTCTGGCAGAAGCAGATCACCTTCGCGGTCTTGCCCACGCCCTTGGGGAAGCTCGTGGCGCCGCGCAGGGTCTGGTCGGCGGCCTTCGGATCGATGCCCAGGTGCACCACGACGTTGACGGTCTGGTCGAACTTGGGCGCCTTGAATGCGCGCAGGGCCTTCACGGCGTCAGCCGGCGCCTTCGCGAGGTTGCGCAGGGGAGCGGCCGCGCCCTGGTTGGCGCGCACGCGCTTGCTGTGCCCGAGGAATGTCTTCTCCTTGGTCGCCATGGGTCAGGCCTCCACCGTCACGCCCATCGAGCGGGCAGTTCCTGCGATCGTGCGCATGGCGGCCTCCACGGAGGAGGCGCCAAGGTCCTTCATCTTGTCCTCGGCGATCTTGCGCAGCTGCGCCTTCGAGATGGTGCCGATCTTCTCGGTGTTCGGCCTGCCGGAGCCCTTCTCCACCTTGAGCGCCGCGGCGATCAGCACGGACGCCGGCGAGCTCTTGATCTCGAGATCGAAGGAGCGGTCGGCGTAGACCGTGACGATGCATCCGACCACGCGGCCGTTGAGCTCGCGGGTCGCATCGTTGAACTTGGTGATGAACTGGCCGGGATTGACGCCGTTGGCGCCGAGCACCGGACCGAGCGGCGGGGCCGGAGTGGCCTTCCCGCCCGGAGCCATGATCTTGAATACCTTGGAAACCTTCTTGGCCATGGTCGTTACCTCCCACCTCGACGGCCCCTCCGTGGGGGCGGCGCGGGTTCAGCCAAGATCCCGTGCGCCGAAGTAGTGCATGCGGCTGGAATTGAGAGCCCGGCAATGTAGGGCGACTCGGGCAGGAGCGCAAGTGGCCGTGTGACCTATTACATTGCCGCGACGATGCCCGAGGCCTTTCTGAATGAGCTGTCGTGGAGGGGGCTGCTTCACCAGACCACTTCCGAGACGCTGGGGGCCTATCTGGCAGTTCCCGGACGCATCGGCTACGCAGGATTCGACCCCACATCCGACAGCCTGACCGTCGGCAACCTGATCCCGCTGCTCCTGCTGGCGCGGTGGCAGCGGGCCGGGCACGTGCCGATCGCGCTGATGGGTGGCGGCACGGGGCTCATCGGGGACCCGTCCGGAAAGACGGCGGAGCGGTCGCTGATCGACCGCGACCAGGTGCGCGCGAACATGGCTGCGCAGCGGCCGGTGTTCGAGCGGCTGCTGGACTTCTCGGGAAGCTGCGCGGCGCGCATCGTGGACAACGCCGACTGGCTTGTCGGGCTCGGCTACATCGAAGTGCTGCGGGACATCGGCAAGCACTTCTCCGTGAACCAGATGATCGCGCGCGACTCGGTGGCGACCCGGCTGCACGGGCGCGAGCAGGGGATCTCCTACACCGAGTTCTCCTACATGATCCTGCAGGCCTACGACTTCCTGCACCTGCACCGAGCCCATGCCTGCACGGTGCAGCTCGGGGGCGCGGACCAGTGGGGCAACATCGTCAGCGGCATCGACCTCGTGCGGCGCATCACGGGAGGCGAGTGCTTCGGCATCACGAATCCGCTGCTGACCAAGGCCGACGGCACGAAGATCGGCAAGACGGAGTCCGGCGCGATCTACGTCGGTGCGCACCGCACCTCGCCGTACCGCTTCCACCAGTACTGGCTCAACGCATCCGACGACGATGCGCTGCGGTTCCTGAAGTGGTTCACGTTCCTCGGCCGCGAGGAGATCGAGGCGATCGGCGCCAGGCATGCGGCCGAGCCTCAGTCACGCGGTGCGCAGCGGCGCCTCGCCGACGAGCTGACCACGCTGATCCACGGCGCCGACGAGACGGCGCGCGCGAATGCATGCGCGCACGCGCTGTTCGGGGGTGACGTGCGCGCGCTCGATGCGGCGAGCGTCGCGGCCGTGGCGGAGGACCTGCCGACGGCGGAGCTCGCGCGCGATGCGCTTGCCGGCCCGGGCGTCCCGATGGCGGAAGCGCTTGTCGCGGCGCGGCTGGCGAGCAGCAAGCGCGAGGCCCGCGACTTCCTCGCGGCGGGAAGCGTGTCGGTCAACGGGGAGAAGGTGGCGGCAGACTCGACGCTCACGGCGGCGCACCTCATGCATGGCACGGTGGCGCTCCTGCGCCGCGGCAAGCGCCAGTGGGCTGCGGTCCGCGCGGTGTGAGCGCGCCCGCGCGTCAGCGCGTCGGACGCGGCGACACCTTCACGGAAACCTCCACGGCGGCCGCTGGAACCTCGCCCACGCGCAGCACCGTGACGCCCGGCGGCGCGATCCACGCGGCGACGCGCCGGCTGGTGGTGCCGGGCGCGAAGTCGTCGCTTCCGAGCGACACGACCGCAACCACCCGCGCGGTGCCCTCCTCGATCGCCGTGATCGCCTCGGCCGGCCCTGACACGACGACCTGGCGCAGGGTCTCGGATCCGGAAGCAGGTGCGGCATCGGATGCGGACAGCTGCGCGGGCGGTGCGGCGACCTGCACCGGCACCGACGCGAGCGTCGCCGTGCGGACATTCGATCTCAGGGTGAACGCCACACGGACCCGCGCAGGGGAGACCCTGACTGCGTCTGCCCATCGCGCGGGAATGCGCCAGAGCGTGACATCGGCATCCACCGAGTGCCTGCGTCCGCGCTCAAGCGCAGCGGTATCGACCACGGCCATGGGCCGCAGCTCAGGCAGCGCCGAGAGCGCCTCCTTGGGAATGGTGATGGACACGTCCTCCGGCTCGATCGACACCTGGCCGACGACCTGCGGATCCGCGAGGTCGGAGGCCACGCGCGCAGTCACGGTCGCGAGCTCAAGCACCCGAATGCGGATCTGCGCCGGGCTCGTGGCGTCGATGCGGACGGCCTGCAGCTCAGGCCGGAGCGCGAGTGCCGCCGCAACGTCGAGCGTGTGCTCGCCCGGCTCCGCAGGCACTCCAGCCGATCCCGCCGTGAGCTCGATGCCCGCGCCGATCACTTGCTGGGCGGCCCTGATCGCCGAGCGCGGTCCGCTGAACTGCACGGATACCGGCGCTGCAGCGGATGGCTCCACGTAAAGCGCGGATGCTTCAGGAGCCTTGACGAGGACCTTCCCGGTGGCGTCGCCGCTCGCGCGAGTGGCGTCGTACGCCCAGCTCCAGACGAGCAGCGTCACGATGGTGGCGACGAGCGCGTTGAACGTGCGTCCCTGGAGGAAGCTGGTGCTGCTCATGGGCGCTGCCCCTCTGCGGCGACTGCGGCGCGCTGCGTGGCGTCGGCGGTGAGGCGACGCACGAGCTCCTCATGGAAGGCATCGAGCGGGATCGGGTCGCCTAGGGCTCCGCCTTCGGCGATGAGCACGCGCCCGGTCTCCTCGCTCACGACCACGACCACCGCATCGCTGTCCATGGTTGCGCCGACCGCGGCACGGTGCCTGCTGCCCATAGCCGAGGAGAGGCTGCCGGTCTCCGCAAGCGGCAGCTCCACGCTCGCTGCGGCGATCCGGCTCCCGCGGATCACGACGGCAAGGTCGTGCAGGGGCGAGTTCGGCCAGAAGATCGACTCGAGGAGCCTCGCATCAAGCTGCGCATCGACCGTGACGCCGTTCTCGGCCATGCCCTCGAGCGAGACGTTGCGCTCGATCACCATGATGGCGCCGATGCGTCCCTTGCTGAGCGTACGCACCGCGTCCCCGACGGCATCCGCCACCATCTCGATGCCTGCTCGGCGGCCGCGCCTCGACAGGGCCTGCCCGAGTCGGACCATGCCCTGCCGGATCTCGGGCTGGAACACCACGATCGCGAGGATCGCGACGAACTGCAGCATCGCCTCCGACACGTACCGCAGCCGCGAGAAGCTCTCGGATGCGCCGAGCGCGCGCAACCCAAGCAGCAGCACGGCGATCAGCACGATGAGCCCCTTCATCGCGCCGGCGCCGCGCGTGCGCTCGAGGAAGCGCAGGCACAGCCAGACGACAGCCCAGATGACCGCGAGCTCGGTGACGACCGGCAGGAACTCGCCGCGTGGGATCAGCTGTTGCAGCGACTCGATCATGATGGGTGCGCGACCCTCATCGCGCGACCGCTACGATAGCGCCATGGCAGGGACAGCCGGCACCTTCGACATCGGGCGATTCACGGGCCAGTGCGCAGCCACAGGCGAGGCGATCGCGGGCGGCGCGACATTTGTGGCGAGCCTTGCGGAGGCGATGGAGGACGGACGTCCCGTGGTTCGCCGCCTCGACTGGTCGGTCGCTGCGTGGGATGGCGGCGCGCGCCCCGACGGCCTCGTGTGCTTCTGGCGGGCCACCGCGCCCGCTCCCGGGGAGCGGCGCCGGATCCTGCTTGATGACCACACGCTGCTCGAGATGGTCGAGCGCCTCGAGGGAGAGTCCGACCCCAGGCGCATCGCGTACCGGTGGATCCTCGCGCTGGTGCTGCTGCGCCGGAAGGTGCTCAAGCTCGACCGCGTCGAGCGGTCCACGGACGAGCCGCCCGTCGAGCGCTGGCTGCTTCGGGCGAGGGGTTCGTCGGAGGACAGCGCGCCGCTGGCCCTGGTCAATCCGCTGATCCGCGACGAGGAGCTGCGCGAGCTGGCAGACCAGCTCGGCGAGCTCGTGCACGGGGAGGGCTGATCGCATGCCGGTCCGAGCGGTGAGGGCATGGGTCCTGAGCGGATCCGCCGCGCTGGTCCTGTGGGCCTGCGATTCGGTGCGGCCAGTGCCGCAGCCTGAGGGACCGCCTCCGGATGCGGCCGCGGTCGAGCAGGCGCAGCGATCGCGGCTCGACGCGATGCCGACGCTGGCGATGCGAGGCGTCGCCGAGCTCCGGTGGACGGACGATTCGGGCGAGCATGTCGAGGACGGTGACTTCGAGCTCGTCCTCCGTGCGCCGCTCGACACGTCGCTGCGCGTGACGAAGTTCGGGGAGCGCGTGCTGTGGGCCGGTTCAGGCAACGGCCGCTGGTGGCTCTTCGAGCCGAAGTCTCAGCCAAGTCGTGCGACGGTCGGTCCCATCGACATGGCGGACAGCCGCAGGGGACTGGTTGGGCTCATGAGACCGGCGCAGCTGCTGGCCACGCTTGGACTTCGGCCGATCGCCGCCTCGCAGGTCCGCTCGATCGAATGGGACGCGCGTTCGGGCTGCTGGCGCGCTGCGGTGCAGCAGTCGGCCGGCACCATGGCGGTCGAGCTCCGGCATGCGTCGCTCCTGCCGGTGGCCGTGGAGTGGCTTGACGGCGAGGGTCGGGTGCAGCTGCGGAGCGCGCTCTCGTCATTCGCGTGGCCCGGCGCAGAGGAGTCCGTGACCAGGCCCGGCGCACTCGTGCCGACCCGAATCGTCGTGAGCATGTACGACCCGCCTGCGGATGCGACGCTCGTGCGCGAGGGGCGCGCTGCGGCGCCGCAGGCCACGCTTGCGCTGAACGCGGCGCCGCCCACTGATGGGACGGCACGCATCCGCGACCGGCTGTTCGAGTTCGATGCGCTCCGTGCGGCGCTGAAGCCCGAAGTGGTGCGCGACATCGCCGAGGACCGGGATCGTGGGGATCCGGCGCCACGCGAGGGAGGCGCAGCGCCATGAACGCTCCCCAGACGGTGCCCACGCTGCGCGCCGCATCAGCCGGCGAGCACCTGTGGGTTGCTGCGCCTCAGGAGGCGACTCAGGGCGGTGGCGCGCGAATCCTCCACGCGGTGCGCGGTTCGATGCGCGAGTGCGGAACCGTCGATGCCATGCCGGATGCGCTCGTGGCCGGGGAATCCCAGCTCTGGTTGATCATGCCGGCCGCGGCCGGATCAGGCACATCGCCGGTGTACTCGGTGCGCGCCGCGTTCAACCCGATCTCGGACCGCTGGTTCAGCGAGCCCATCGGTCGGTTCGAGGTGCTGCCGAGCGTGCCGGCAGGCGGCCACCTCTCCGGTGCGGCATCGCAGGGTCGTCAGCTCCTCGTGCTTCAGGGCTCAGAGCCGCCGGCGCTCCTGGATCAGCGCGGCGCCGGCTGGGTCCGCACGGATGTTCCACCGGGGCTGCCCGCAGGGACGATGCTCCACCAGTGGCCAGCGGGTGATGGTGTGGGATGGGCGCTAGTCGCTCGCGAAGGCGATGACCTGCGCGTGTGGACACGAGCGGAGAATCAGCAGGGTTCGGATGCGGCCGCGTGGTCAAGTGCGCTCATGCCCGGATCCGGTGAGGGGCTTGGGCTGGTCGTGCCCGGTGCGAGCCGACCGACCGTGCTCCGCCGATCAGGTCCTGACGGGGCATGGACACTCTCGTACGCGCGGGCTGACGGTCCGCTCGACATCGCGCGCATCAATGCGCCTGAGTCGCTGTGGACGGTGGTCGGTGCGGGAGACTCGTTCTCGCTCGTGACGGTTGACGGGGCGGGTCAGCTTGGCGCCGCACCGATCGATTCCGTCGAGGGCACGGTAGGTGCCGTGTCGCCGATCGTGGAGGCGCCGAGCACTGCGGGAGAGTGGCTTCACCTGCCGCTGATCGGTGCGGTGACCGTGGCGGCACTGCTCGCGGCATTCCTCGTGCGGCCGCCGGTCGGCGATCGGGTGCCGAGCCTGCCGGCGGGATGGGAGCCCGTGGACTCCTGGCGCCGTGCCATTGGGCTGGCGATCGACATGGTGCCGGGCGCGCTCGTGGCGATGGCCGCGACAGGCTGCGCGCCGCAGGACCTTCTGGCGATGCCCGCATGGACATCCGTGACGGCCAAGGCGATCCCGTCCTCCATCATGCTGGGCTGCACCGTGGTGTGGTGCCTCGCATGGGAGCTGTGCGTCGCGACGACCCCGGGAAAGCTCGCGATCGGCACGTCGCGCATCGTCAAGGTCGACCGGCTCTCGCCGCGCGACCACGCCGTGCGCGCGGGCGGCGCGGCAGCCGAATGGCCCTTGCCGGCGCCGTCGCCTGCACGCCGCGCCATGCGAGCCCTTCTCAAGGGCATCGTCCTCTTCGCCCCCGCGCTGGCGTTCCTTGCCTTTGTGCACCCGATGCAGATGGGCTTGCCCGACGTGCTCACGGATACGGCAGTGGCGCGTCGCCGTCGCTGAGCGCGGTGCGCATCGGGCTCCGCGGCGCAGGGGCCGCGGAGCCACGCGGTTTCGCCATGCCGGGTGTGCGCCGCCTACGACTTGGGCGCGTGCCAGCCGCCAGAAGGCAGCAGCCAGTCGTTGGAGATCTCGGGGCCCCACTGGCCCTGCGCATAGGTGTGCGCAGGCACGGCATCATCGAGGATCGGCTCCACGATGCGCCAGCACTCCTCGACGGAGTCCACGCGCGCGAACAGCGTGGAGTCGCCGCGCATCGCGTCGCCGAGCAGGCGCTCGTAGGGCGTCATCTCGTCGGCCTGCTGGTCGATCGCCAGGAGCTCCAGGGGCTGGCCCACCATGCGCTCCCCATCCGTCTTGACCTGCGCATTGAGTCCGATCTCGATGCGGGGCGAGAGCTGGAAGCGAAGGAAGTTGTGGTGCGGGGCCTGCGGCTCGCGGAACACGACCTGCGGCGCGCGGTGGAACTCAACACGGACCTCGGTCGCCGAGCAGGGCATGCACTTGCCGGCGCGCAGGTAGATGGGCACGTCCTGCCAGCGCCAGTTGTCGATGTGCAGCCGCACCGCCGCGTAGGTCTCCCGTGTGGACCTCGGCGCGACGCCGGGCTCCGACAGGTAGCCCTCGAACTGGCCCCTCACCACGTCCGTGGTCGCGAGAGTCCTGACAGACCGGAAGAGCTTCACCTGCTCGTCGCGCGTGCGCTCCATGTCGCCCCAGTAGGGCGGTTCCATGCACAGGAAGCTCACCACCTGCATGAGGTGGTTCTGGATCACGTCGCGGATCGTGCCGGTCGCGTCGTAGAACTTGCCGCGTCCCTCGACGCCGAACTTCTCGGCCATCGTGACCTGGATCTGCCGCACATGATGCCGATTCCAGATCGGCTCGAGGAATGCGTTGGCGAACCGGAAGTACAGGATGTTCTGCACCGCCTCCTTGCCGAGGTAGTGGTCGATGCGGAACACGTCCCGCTCGGCGAACACCTTGTGCAGGTCCGCGTTGAGAGCCCGCGCGGTCGGCACATTGTGGCCGAAGGGCTTCTCGACGACGACGCGAGAGCCTTCGGACAGGCCTGCCGCGGCGAGCTGCGCGACCACGCTGCCGAAGAGCGACGGCGGAATGGCGAGGTAGTGCGTGATGCGCTTCGCGCTGCCGAGCTCCTTCCGCAGCGCCGCGAAGGTCGCAGGGTCCGCGTAGTCGCCGTCGACGTAGCGCAGCAGGCTGCAGAGCTTCGAGAACGCCGCCTCGTCGACGCCGCCGCCGAACGTGGCAATCCCGTCGCGCGCGCGCTGCTTCAGCTGCTCGAGGTTCATGCCGCTCTTGGCGACGCCAACCACAGGCACATTCAGGTGGCCGCGGCGCACCAGCGACTGCAGCGACGCGAAGGTCTTCTTGTGGGCAAGGTCGCCCGTGGCGCCGAAGAGGACGAAGGCGTCGCACGCCTGCGATGGGTCTGCAGTCACGGTCAGGCCTTCGCCGGCGATGCCGGCTTCTCGTGGTGGCCGCCGAACTCGAAGCGCATCGCGGACTGCACCTTGTTGGCGAACTGCGCCGCGTCGCGGCTCTCGAAGCGGTCGAAGAGCGCCGCGCTCAGCACGTGCGCTGGGGCGCCCACGTCGATGGCGGCCTGCACGGTCCAACGGCCCTCTCCCGAGTCGCTGACGCGGCCCGCGAACGTGTCGAGCTTGGGGTCGCCCGCGAACGCCTGCGCGGTCAGGTCGAGCAGCCAGCTCGCCACCACGCTGCCGCGGCGCCACACCTCGGCGATGTCCCCGAGGTTGAACTCGTACATGTAGTGCTCGGGGTTGCGCAGGGGTGTCGTCTCCGCATCCACCTCCCGGGCGTGCGTGCCCGCATTGGCCATCTTGAGGATGTTGAGGCCCTCGGCGTAGGCGGCCATGAGGCCGTACTCGATGCCGTTGTGGACCATCTTCACGAAGTGGCCCGCGCCCGACGGGCCGCAGTGGAGGTAGCCCTCCTCGGCAGTGCCGCCCATCCGCTCGCGCCCGGGCGTGCGCGGGATGTCGCCGCGGCCAGGGGCGAGCGCCTTGAAGACCGGATCGAGCCGCTTCACGGCGGCGGCGTCACCGCCGATCATCAGGCAGTAGCCGCGCTCGAGGCCCCACACGCCTCCCGACGTGCCGCAGTCCACGTAGTGGATGCCCGCGGCGGCAAGGGCCTTGGACCGGCGGATGTCGTCGATGTAGCAGGAGTTGCCGCCGTCGATGATGCAGTCGTCCTTGGACAGCAGGGGCTGCAGCTCGGCTATCGTCGAGTCGACGTATGCGGCAGGGATCATCAGCCACACGTTCCGCGGTCCGCTCATCTTCTTGACAAGGTCGGCGAGGCTGCTCGCGCCCGTCGCACCCGCCTTCACAAGGTCAGCGACGGCGGCCGCGCTGCGGTCGTAGACCACGCACGAGTGACCTGCCTTGATCAGGCGCTGAACCATGTTTGCGCCCATGCGCCCGAGTCCGACCATCGCGATCTGCATCTGGGATTCTCCTGTTGGGGAGGCGCAGTGTAGGATTTCCGGTTCCCCACGGAGCGCGGACACTTGGCACGAAAGGTCAGACAGAAACTCGGCGAAGTACTCGTTGCCTGGAAGACGGTGACGGATGCGCAGGTCCAGTCTGCGCTCGAGAAGTGCCGGAGCACCGGGAAGCGCCTCGGTGAGGTGCTGATCGAGACCGGCGCCTGCAGCGAGGAGGATGTGGCCAAGGCCCTCGGGCACCAGTTCGGCATGGAGTTCCTGAACCTGGACCGGCCAGAGGACTCCAACAAGGTTTCGCTCTCGCTGCTGCCGGAGGACGTGGTCAAGAAGCACCTTGTGCTTCCCCTGTCCAAGCAGGGCGGGCGCCTCAAGATCCTGATCCACGACCCGATGGACCTCGAGCTGCTGGACCTGCTGAGGTTCCGGCTCGGGTGCGAGCTCGACACGGCGATCGCGAGCCGCCGGCAGATCAGGTCCTTCGTGGATGGCGGCGCTTCGGAGAAGCCGCTGCTGGAGAACAAGCCGCTCGTCACCGACTCGGTCGACGTCACGGTGGACAAGAGCGTCGACAGCTCCGTCGACAAGTCGATCGACGTCGATGGGGCAGGGGACTCCGGCATCGTCCGCCTGGCCAACCGGATCATCATCGAGGCGGTCAAGAGCCGTGCGTCGGACATCCACATCGAGCCGATGAAGGATCGCGTGGTGCTGCGCTACCGCATCGACGGCGAGTGCATCGTGCGCGACAACATCCCCAAGCGCATGCAGGGCGCGCTGCTGGCGCGCCTCAAGCTGATGGCGGGCGTCAACATCGCGGAGCGGCGCGTCCCGCAGGACGGGCGCATCAAGCTGCCGGTGGATGGCGTGCCGGTGGACTTCCGCGTCAGCTCGTGCCCCGCGTACCACGGCGAGAGCGTGGTGCTGCGCATCCTCAGGCCGGACTCGGTGCGCATCGGCCTCGAGAACCTTGGGCTCGAGCGCGACACGCTCGAGGTGTTCAACAAGGTGATCCGCCGGCCCAACGGCATCTTCCTGGTGACTGGACCGACCGGATCCGGCAAGACCACGACGCTGTACTCCGCGCTGGACATGCTCAATCGGCCGGACATGAAGATCATCACGGCCGAGGATCCTGTGGAGTACAACTTCAAGGGGATCAACCAGGTCCAGGTGCGCGAGGCCATCGGCCTCACGTTCAGCGCGATCCTCAAGTCCATGCTGCGCCAGGCGCCCAACATCATCCTGGTGGGCGAGATCCGGGACCGCGAGGTCGCCGATATCGCGATCCAGGCCGCGCTCACGGGTCACCTGGTGTTCAGCACGCTTCACACCAACGATGCGCCGAGCGCGTGCACCCGCCTGGTCGACATGGGGGTCAAGCCCTTCCTCGTCGCGAGCTCGGTCCAGGCCATCCTGGCCCAGCGACTCGTGCGCATGCTGTGCGAGAAGTGCAGGCAGCCTGATCCGAACCCCGACCAGAAGATGTGCGCGCTGGTGAACATCTCCAAGGATGACATCGCGCGCGGCACCATCATGCGGGCAGCCCCCAAGGGATGCCCTGCGTGCAGCAATACCGGCTTCCGGGGCCGGCGCGGCATCTACGAGATGATGGTGCTCAACGCCGAGATCCGGGACCTGGCGTTCCAGCGCGCCACAGTGTCGCAGCTGCGCGCCGCGGCCATCCGGGGCGGCATGCGCAGCCTCCTCGGTGACGGGCGAATCAAGATCCTCAAGGGCATGACGACGCCGGAGGAGATCGCCAAGTTTGCGCAGATCGAGGGATTCAGCCCCTCGGAGATCAGCGCAGCCTGACGCCGCTTCGAACACCAGACCCCGCAAGGAGCACCCATGGCCTCAGAAGGACCCAGCAACCCGTCAGTCTCGGTGCAGGCGATGCAGATGGACCGCCTCCTTGACACCTGCGTCAGCACCGGGGCGTCAGACATCCACATCTCGATCGGGCGCCCGCCGACGCTTCGCCTGCATGGCGGCCTGAAGCGGCTTGCGACCAAGAGCCTCGAGCCCGAGGACACCGTGTCGCTGATGAAGCAGATCACGCCGGAGCGCAACCAGCAGGAGCTCCAGGAGGTAGGCGGGTCGGACTTCGGCATCGCATGGAAGGACAAGGCGCGCTTCCGCGTCTCGATCTTCAAGCAGCGAGGCGCCATCAGCATGGTGCTCCGGCAGATCCCGAACAAGCTGCTCTCGTTCGACGACATCGGTCTCCCCGAGATGGTGCGCGAGCTCATCCGTCGGCCCCGAGGCCTGTTCCTCGTCACCGGACCGACCGGCTCGGGCAAGTCAACGTCGCTCGCCACAATGATCGACCACATCAACCAGACGATGGAGCACCACATCGTCACGGTTGAGGACCCGATCGAGTTCTACCACTACCACAGGAAGTCGGTCGTCAACCAGCGCGAGGTGCACGTGGACGTCCCGAGCTTCGCGGAGGCGCTCAAGCGCGTGCTTCGACAGGACCCCGACGTCATCCTGGTCGGCGAGATGCGGGACCTCGAGACGATCGAGGCTGCGATTCGGGCGGCCGAGACCGGACACCTTGTGTTCGGCACGCTCCACACGACGGGTGCGGCAGGCACCATCAACCGAATCATCGACGCCTTCCCGACCAACCAGCAGGAGCAGATCCGCGTCCAGCTGTCGGTGGCCCTGATCGCGGTGCTCAGCCAGGTGCTGCTGGTCCGCAAGGACAAGCCGGGCCGCGTGGCTGGCCACGAGTTCCTCGTGGTGACCCCGGCGATCGCGAACCTGATCCGCGAGAACAAGACCTACCGGATCGACTCGGCCATCCAGACCGGCAAGAAGTTCGGCATGCAGCTGCTCGATGACAACCTGTGGACCCATTTCAGCAAGGGCTTGATCTCCGCCCAGGAGATGATCGACAAGGCTCGCAATCCCGCGGACCTTCGAGACCGGGTGCACCGCGCGGGTGGTTCAGTCGGTCGGCCGGAGTGGGATGCCGAGGACGTCAAGGTGTGACATAAAGCGACACCGATCAGGTGTCCTTGGTCAGAACGGCCCTATCTGGGGAACACCTGCGGGTGGGGTGGCGTATTCTTGGACGCATGCCAGAGCTCGACCCCTCCGAGATGAAGGGGCGTCGCCTCGGTCGCGTCCTGACCAAGATGGGCAAGGTCACGCGCGAGCAGGTGCACGCCGCCCTCGCAAAGCAGCCTGCTCTCAAGAAGAAGCTCGGCGAGGTGCTCATCGAGATGGGGCTGGTGACGCCGAGGGACATCGCGGTGGCAGTTGCCGGGCAGGCCGGGATGCGATTCGTGGAGGTGTCGATCAAGGACATCGCCGAGGACGTGCTCGCGGCGATCCCGCCGGAGACTGCCAACACCTACCAGATCGTCCCGGTTGCCTTTGACCCGGGGTCGAAGTCGGTGACGGTGGCGCTGAAGAGTCCCGACAACTACCGCGCGGTGGATGACCTGAAGCTGCTCATGGGATTCCGGGTGAGCGCCGTGGTCGCGCCGCCGGAGCAGATCGACGAGATCATCAAGAAGCGCTATTCGGCTGCCCCGGGAGGCGCAAGCGCCCTCAGCGCCCTGTACGCGGACTCATCGTCGCAGTCGGATGCGCTTC
>JBIIIL010000028.1:0-16496 GCA_044234825.1 Phycisphaerales bacterium | reverse complement strand
CCGCAAGCAGAGCGCGACGAACCGCCAGGGCGGCGACGAGCCCGTGGATGCGGGCACCGCCGAGGACTTCCTGAAGCTGCTCGAGCAGGCCGAGTCGCACTACAAGGACTACGTGGCGCTGACCGAGCGCGGGCTCGCGCGCGAGCTTGCGCGCGCGGCGCTGCCCGTGAGCGTCTACACCGAGTGGTACTGGAAGTGCGACCTGCACAACCTCTTCCACTTCCTGTCGCTGCGGATGGACCCGCACGCGCAGCAGGAGATCCAGGACTACTCGCGCGCGATGTACGAGCTGATCAAGCCGGTGGTGCCGATCGCCTGCGAGGCGTTCGAGGACTACCGCATGGGCGCGATGCACCTGACGCGGCTCGAGATCGAGGCGATCAGGTCAGGCCAGCCGATCGCCACGCAGAACAAGCGCGAGATGGCGGAGTTCGACGAGAAGCGCAAGCGCCTGGGGCTGTGAGCGCGGGTGCGCCGCACGTGCGCCCGTGGAGTTCGCGCGCTCAGTAGCGCGCGGCCTCGGGCACCACGGTGACGAGCCCCACGAGCGGGCTCGTGTCGTTCGTCTGGATCTGCACAAGCACGAGCGGCGTCGGTGCGCGGGTGCGCCAGAATCCGCCAGGCTGCGGACACTGGCCCCACTGGTCGCGGAACTTGTCGATCTCGAGGTCGACCGTCGCGCCGGCAGGGATGCTCTTGACGTGCTGCACGTAGCGGCGGTTCACCCACACGTCGACGTCGGTGTAGTCGGTGGCCGTGGCGTTGATGACGCGCAGCGCCAGCTCCATCGGGATCGCCTGCACCTGCACGACGCTGCCCTGGCCGAGCTCCGAGGGGTACGGCCGCGTCTCGAGCGCGGGGTCGTAGAGCGTGGTGCAGCCGGCGAGTGATGCGAGCGCAACCATCGCGGCAAAGGCGGTGGGGGCATGGGGCGTGCGCGCGGCCATCGGAGGCGCAATGTAGTCGCCCTATCCTGACGCGTTCGGGCGTCCCCCGAGGTCAGCGTCACATGAGCGTCGAACTCGCACCCTCCGAACTTCCGCCGCGCCGGCTGTCGCGTCCCGTCGAGGAGACGGCTCAGCGGGTGGCCGTGCATCCGCGGGTGAAGGCGCTGCTGCCGCGCTTCGATGCGCCGTTCTTCCAGGCCGGCCTCGCGGGCTACTCCGACGGCGCAATGAGGCTGATCGCGCGCCGGCACGGATGCCCGTTCTGCGTGACGGAGGCGCTGCTCGACCGCACGCTCCTCAACGGCGGCAAGGGACGCGTGCGCGAGGACCCCGACCTCATCGCCAGCGAGTGCGGGCTCGGCGACGTGGACGACAACCGTGCGGCGAGCGTCGATGACCACCCGATCGCGGGGCAGGTGATGGGCACGCATCCCCACGAGATGGCGCGCGCGGCCGAGCTGCTGCTGGCGATGGGCTACGACGTCATCGACGTCAACCTCGCGTGCCCGGTGAAGAAGATCCGCACGAGCAACCGCGGCGGCCACTTCCTGCGGCATCCAGACGAGGCGATCGCCGTACTGCGCGCGGTGCGCGATGCGGTGGCGCATGCGGTGCCTGTGACCGTGAAGCTGCGGCGTAGCTTCGACGATACGCCGGCGATGGCGGCTGCCTTCGAGCGCATCTTCGATGCGGTCAACGAGCTCGGCTACGCGTGGAGCACCATCCACTGCCGCACGGTGGAGCAGAAGTACCTCGGACCCGGGCGGTGGGAGTTCCTGGAGGACCTCGTGTCGCGCTCGTGCAAGGGTCCTGGCTCGGACGGGCCAGTCATCTTCGGGTCAGGCGACATCTGGAATGTGCGCGACATCTTCGCGATGCTCGACCAGTGCGGCGTGCACGGCGTGAGCGTGGCGCGCGGCTGCATCGGCAACCCGTGGATCTTCAGGCAGGCGCGCGAAATGATGGCGGGGCGCGAGCCGTCGCTGCCGACGATTCCCGAGCAGCGGCAGGTGCTGCTCGACCATCATGAGCTCGCCTGCGTGCTGCATGGCGAGCGCAGCGCGGGCCAGCGCATGCGCAAGTTCGGCATCAAGTTCGCGGCGCATCACCCGAATGCGCAGCCGGTGAAGGCCGACTTCATCAGGTGCCAGACACCCGCGGAGTGGCGCGACGTGATCGAGCGGCACTACGGCGAGGGCTCGGAGGGGTCCCGGCCATGAGCGCATCGATCACGCTGACCCATGCAGGCGCGGGCTCGAGCCTCGAGCTTGTGCCGGATGCGGGCATGGTGGCGCTGTCGTGGATGGTGGCCGGGGACGAGGTGCTGGCGCTCCCGTGCGGACGCGACGAGTTCCTCGCTGCGGCGCGCACGGGCGGCATTCCGCTGCTGTACCCCTATGCGAACCGGCTCGGTGCGGATTCGCTTGCGGTGTGCGGGAAGCCGGTCGACCTCGCGAGCGTGCCCTCGCTGAAGCGCGATGACAAGCGTCACCCGATCCACGGGCTGCTGCTGCGCAGGGGTGGCTGGTCGCTGGCATTGCACGGCCCGGGGCAGCTCTCGGCGGAACTGGACTGGGGTGCGGACGCCGAGCTCATGCGCGCGTTCCCGTTCGCGCACACGCTGCGGATCATGTGGACCATGTCCGCTGGCACGACGCCGGGCGCCGCGGTGCTGCGCGTCGACACGGAGGTCACCGCGGATCGCGGCGCCGATGTGCCTGCAGCGTTCGGGTGGCACCCGTACTTCGCGGTGCGCGAGCCCGCGACTGCGACGCTTCAGCGTGCGCCGATGGCGGGTATCGCGCTAGACGCAGATGGGTTGCCTACTCGTAATGGACTCGCTTCGGTCGGCGCGCCCCCTGCGCCGAACGCCGAACGCGTCGGGCAAGGCCAGGATGCGCTCTTCATGCGCGCAGGGATTGCCGGCGGCCTGGCTGGCCCTGCGTCCGCATCCGACCGCTCGTCCGCGACCGACCCTTCGCCCGTACCCGTCGCATCGATCATCGATGCGCATCGCCGCATCGACATCCGAATGAATGGCCACTACCCGTTCGTGCAGGTGTTCTCGCCGCACGGTGCGGCCTTCGTATGCGTGGATCCCACAGACGGCCTCCGCAGCGGCCACTTCGCCACCGTGCGCGCCGGCACATCGCTGAGTGCGGTCTTTGAGGTGGAGGTCATCCCGTGTCCGCCAGCCACCATGCTGGGATAGCGGAGGCAGCCATCGTCAGGGGCGTGAACGCATGGACGGCACCCGGTCCGGGCGGCCCCTCAGGATCGCCCCCGCGCGCCATGACGACCCCGATGCAGCCGTCGCTGCGCCGCGCGAGTGATACGGAGGCGCCGTCCCGCAGTCCGCTGCCCTGGTTTGGGGCTATGCAGCGCGCCCGTGAGATCCATGTGTTGGCGTGCACCTTCTCGTAGACGTAGACCGCACCGCACAGCGCCGCTCGGGTGGCGAGACCAGGGCCGCGCGCTCCAGCATCGCGCTCATCCTCGTCGTTCGGCGGCGAAGCCGCGGCCGCCGACCAGTCCTCCTCGCTGCGGGCGAGCGCTGCGGCAGCGGGCGCACCGATCGCGATCAGGGCATCTCGGATCGAGATGGATGCCGCAAAGTGCTCGTCGTCAGGCGTGGGAGGCAAGATGCGTTGCACAGGCCGCCATGGGGCAAGCCGCGACGACGCATCGGCGGGCCATCCGCTGCCGGCGCGCTCGTAGAGATGCACCACCCCCCGGCGTGCAGGGGCTGACCCTGACGGCGCCATCCGGATCGGCTCGCGGAGTGCAGCGACGGCGATCGTGATGCCATCGATGCCCACGGACGAACCGAACGCGGCAAGCGCACATGCATGTGGAGCGCTCAGGCGCTGCTGGATGGACCAGGCGCCGTCCACTCGGTGCGCCGACCACGCATCTCCGCACGACCACTGGATGCGGCCATGCACGGATCGTGATGCCCCGGGTTCCCCGATGACGATCGTGTCATCGTGGATCGCCACGGCAGCGCCGAAGCGTGCAGTCGTCCCCGGCGAGGGCGACGTGAGCGATCCTGAGTGTCGCCAACCGAAGCCCGTGCGCTCGAAGACATGAGCAGCCCCGGCGCGAAACCCGTCGATGCCGGGATGTGAGGGCATGTCGCGGTCTGGCTCGCCGATCACGAGGCGACGTCCTTGCCCCCGACCCCAGACCGCGAGGGATGCGCCGAATCGTGCGGCCTCGTTCGGCGCGGGTGAGCGCAGTTCCGCGACCGGTCGCCAGAGCGCATCGCCAGACCCCCTCCAAGTTTCTGGCCGCTCGAACACGAACACAGTGCCTCCATCCAGCTCAGGGGCCCCGACATACAGGGTGTTGTCATCGTCGAGCGCGAGCGCCATCCCGAATCCTGCGTCGCTGCGGTGCTGCGGATGGCGCGCAAGGCCAGCAGGCTCGAACCGACCGCGCCGGAGCGCCGCCACCGCGACGGCCGCGGCATCGACGCCGATGTCGTGATCGCGCGCGCTCGAGATCGCCACCAGCCCCACGTCGTTGGCGGCGACGGCTGCGCCGAAGCCCGGATACAGCGCGGGCACCTGCGTTGCGGCGGCCTCGTGGGTCCAGCCAGTCGTGGCCCTTGGAGCCGCGCCTGATGCGACGCTGAGCGCCATGGCGGTGCTCGCCGCAAGCCACAGCCGAGCGCGGATGGACGGTTGGCGTATCACTGAGAGCGACGTGCATCGATCGGAAGTCATGCGTCCGACCCTAGCGGCCGCTCATGGCCGGCAATCGCAGTGCATCCCTTTTTCGCGCACGTCATAATGCCGCCCATGCAGCGAGAGCACTACAGGTACATGGACGGGTCCGAGGCATGCGAGGGCGTGGTGTTCCGAAACCCCAAGGCGGCGACCCCGTCGCCGGTCGTGATGGTGTGCCACGCGTGGGCTGGCCGCGGCGCCTTCGAGGAACGCAAGGCCGAGTACCTCGCGTCGCTGGGCTACATCGGGTTTGCAGTCGATGTCTACGGCGGCGGTCGCACGGGCTCGACCAAGGAGGAGAACTCCGCGCTCATGACGCCTTTCGTGCAGGACCGCGCAAGGCTGCGCACGCGCCTGCTCGCAGCCGCAGCCGCCGCCAGCCGCATCCAGGGCGGCGCCTCCACATCCCTCGCGGCGATCGGCTTCTGCTTCGGAGGCCTCTGCGCGCTCGACCTTGCGCGCGCCAATGCGCCGCATGTGCGCGGCGTGGCCTCCTTCCACGGGCTGTTCATGCCGCCGGCGCTCGGCCCGCAGGCCCCGATCTCCGCGAAGGTGCTCGCGCTGCACGGCTACGACGACCCGATGGCCACGCCAGAGCAGATGGTGGGCTTCGCGAAGGAGATGACCGACGCGAAGGCCGACTGGGAAGTCTGCGCATACGGCCGCACGATGCACGCGTTCACCAATCCAGAGGCGAACGATCCGTCCTTCGGCACCATGTACAGCGCGCAGGCGGACCGCCGCAGCTTCGCGCGGCTCGAGGACTTCCTCAAGGAAGTGTTTGCGCGCTGATGCTGCAGCGCCTGGCGAGGCGCGGGCGTGGTGCCGTCAGGACTCAGGCGCGCGCGACTCTCGCGCACGCCGCGTATCGCGGGCATGTCATGAGGTGGTCGTTGACCATGCCGACCGCCTGCATGTAGGCGTAGCAGATCACCGGGCCGCAGAAGCCGAAGCCAGCGCGCTTGAGGGTGCGCGACATGGCCACGCTCTGCGGGCTCTGCGTGGGCATGTCCTCGCGACGGCGAAGCTGCGAGTCGACTGTGCGGTGCTCCACATGCTGCCAGACCAGGTCGCGGAAGGCGCCTTGGCCGCGCTCCATGACATTGCACCATGCGCGTGCGTTCCGGATCGCGGCATCGATCTTGGCGCGCGAACGGATGATGCCGGCATCGCCCATGAGCCGTGTCGCGTCACGTGCGCCGAAGCGCGCGACGCGCTCGGGATCGAGATCCGCGAAGGCGCGCATGAATGCGTCGCGCTTGCGCAGGATCGTGATCCATGAGAGTCCGGCCTGAAACCCGTCGAGCACCAGCTTTCCCCACAGCGCGCGGTCGTCGGTGACCGGAACGCCCCATTCGGTGTCGTGGTACTCGACGTAGACAGGATCGGTGCCGCACCACCAGCAGCGCTCAGTGCACGTGCGGGCCGATGCGGGATCGTCCGCGGGACGCCCAATGTGCCTGCGAGCGCGGGACCCTGGCGCACCCACGTCAGCGACCGCGCTTGCCCCGGCGGCCCTGCTTGAACCCGCGCTTGTGGCCGCGCTCCTTCTTGGGCGCCCCGCGCCCGCCCACAAAGTCCTTGCGGCGCCCCTGACGCGATGGGAGCTCGGAGAGCTCGCCGCCCTCGCCATCGCCGGCGCGCCCTCCAGCTCCAGGCTTCCTCCTGATGCCGACGAGCGCCAGGTCGAGCTGGCGCGCAGACGTGTCGACGGACGTGATGGTCACCTCCACCTCGTCGCCGAGGCCGATCGAGAGCCCGCTGCGCGATGCGTGCAGGCGGCCTGTGGCCGGATTGAGCTCCCAGCGGTCCGCAGCGGCCATGCGTGATGGCTTGTTGCCGCGGTCATTCGACATGGAGAGGTCACGCGAGCGGATCATGCCGTCGACGAGGTACTTCTCGAGCGTCACGAAGACGCCGCCACCCCCGGGCGCGACGCCGGTCACCACGGCCGGAAGCCGGTCGCCCATGTGATGCTCCTCGAGGAACTGCAGCACGAGGAACGTGCGCAGGTCGCGCTCGGCGCGCTCGGCATTGACCTCGGTCTCGGAGCAGCTCATCGCGAGGGCAGCGAGCGCCTCTGGAGGCTCCACGCGCGCATCGCTCTCCATGGACTCGATCGCCTCCACGCGGCGACGACCGCCAGGCGGATGGCGGCCGTTGTCGGATGCGTCAAGCCACGCATCGAGCGTGCGATGCACCTGAAGGTCGGGGTAGCGGCGGATCGGGCTCGTGAAGTGGCAGTAGTGCTCGCTTGCGAGCGCAAAGTGGCCGACCATCGCCGACGAGTAGACGGCCTTCGAGAGGGATCGCAGCACGGCGAGATGGACGGCACGCTCCGCATCGCTGCCGCGCGTGGCGTCGAGCAGCGCCTGCAGGTCCTGGCGGGTGGGCTCGTCGGGCAGCCTGAACTTCGCCGCGCGCGCATAGATGCGCAGCTCCTCGATGCTGTGGAAGTCCGGGTCCGGGTGGATGCGGCGCAGGACCGGCACGCTGAGCCCAGAGAAGAGTCGCGCCACCGCCTCGTTCGCCTCGACCATGAACATCTCGATCAGCGTGTGCGTGAATGCGCTGTCCTCGGGGACCACGTCGCTCACCTTGCCGTCATCGGAGAACACGAGCTCCGAGTCGGGCAGCGACAGCGAGATCATGCCCTCGCGCATGCGGCGCCGGCGCAGCACCTTGGCCAGCCTGTCGGACATCCGCAGCTCCTCGACGAGAAGGTCGTCTGGAGCGGTCTCGGTTCGCGCATGCGTCCGCGCAGCGCCCATGTCGCCGTCGATGATGGCCTGCGCCTCGAGGTAGGTCATGCGCTTGCGCGATCTGATGACCGTGTTCGCGAAGCGCTCGCCCGTGGGATTCCCCTCGGCATCGAACGTGATCCAGACGCTCTTGCACAGTCGCGCCACGCCCTCCTGAAGCGAGCACACGCCGTTGCTCAGCGTCTCGGGGAGCATGGGCACGACGCGGCGGGGCAGGTACGCGCTGTTGCCGCGCACGCGCGCCTCGGCATCGAGCGCACTGCCGCGCGTGACGAACGCGCTGACGTCGGCGATGTGCACGCCAAGCTCCCATGTGCCCGCGGAGTGGTCGCGGCGGATGCTGATCGCGTCATCGAAGTCGCGCGCATCAGGCGGATCGATCGTGAAGATCGACTGGTGCTGAAGGTCCTCGCGGCCCTCGGTGAACGTGCCCGGCGAGTCCGCATAGCGGCGTGCCGCATCGCCAGCCTCCTGAAGCGCCTGCTCGGGGAACTCTCCGCGCAGGCCGTATGCGAGCATGGTGGACGCAGTCTCGACGTCTGCCTCGCCCGCAGCCCCAAGCCGCTCCGTGATCACGCCCTCGGCCGCATGCGTGGCGCTTGGGAACCTGATGATGTCGACGACGACCTTGTCCCCCTCGCGCGCATCCTTCGCGCCCGGGTCGCGCACGACGATCTCCGACTGGAGCGCCCGGCCATCCGGGACGACGATCCACTCGCGGCCATCGCGGCGCAGGGTCCCCGGAAAGCGGGTCCGCGCGCGGGAGATGACCTCGATGACGCGGGCCGTGGGGGCTGCGTTCGGCGAGCTGTCCCAGCCCGCTCCGCGCCGCGTGATGCGCACGCGCACGCGGTCGCCCGACACTGCGTCGCCTGTGGCGCCATCCTGGATGTGCAGGTCACCTTCGCGAGTGGGCACATCCGGTACGAACCAGCCGCCGCCGCGCGCCATCAGCTTGATCTTGCCGGTGGCCTCGTCGCCCGCTCGCGCAAGCCGCACGACCTCGTCTCGCCCGATCTCGATGGTGCCCTCGTGCGAGAGAGCCGAGATGACCTGCCGCCACTCGGCGGACTCCGTCTCGCGGATGCGCATCTGCCGCTCCACGTCGCGCAGCTTGGAGGGCCGGTACCCGGCGTGAGAGAGGTGGTCGAGGATGCGCGAGCGGAATCCGTGCTCCATCCGGGTGATCCTATGGGTCGGTCGCGTGCGGTGCGGCGCATTGCGCCGCGATGCGCACCTGGCGCGTCAGCGCCGCGTTCCGCGCGACTGCGGCCGCGAGACGGGGCGGCCCTGCTTGGGACCCTTCGCGGGTCCTGATCCCTTGGAGCCCGTGCCGGCACCGCGACCGAGCGCCAGGATGTTGCCGATGCCGCGCCCCTCGCGCGCGTGGCTCTTGCGTGGCTTCGATCCGCCGTCAGCCTTGGCTGGCGCGCCTGGCTTCGGCGCAGCGGCGCTGGTCGAGGGTTCCTTTGCGGATGCCGTGCCTCCGGACGCGCCGGTGTCCGCCTTGCCCTTCGAGTCGGTCGCCGACTTCGCATCGCCTGCGCCCTTGGCATCGGTGGCCTTGGCGTCACCCGACTTGGTGCCCGACTCGCGCTCCGCCTTCTCGGCCTTCGAGTAGCTGTCGCTGCGGTAGTCGGTCTCGTAGAACCCGCCGCCCTTGAACAGCACGCCTGCGCCGATGCCGATCTTGCGCTCGACCTTGCGCTTGCCGCACTTGGGGCACGTGCGAACCGGATCGGCGGTGATCGACTGGAACTGCTCGAACTCGTGGCCGCATGCGCGGCACGCGTACTCGTACGTCGGCACGGCTCAGGACTCCTTCGGCGTGACGGCGACCTTCGCCGGGCGCAGCGGAGCGTCACCGAAGCGGTAGCCCGCCTGGAGGCATGAGGCCACCCGCCCGGGCTCGATGCCCTCGGCGGCCTGATGCATGACAGCCTCGTGCTGCATGGGGTCGAACTCGTCGCCCGGCTTCGGCGCGATGCGTGTGATGCCCTGGCCCTCGAGCGCCTTGAGCAGCTCGCGGCGGATCATGTCGACGGCGCCCGCGAGCTTCGCGGAATCCATGGCAGAGAGGTCATGGCCAAGCGCAAGGTCGATCTGCTCAAGCACTGGCACGAGCGCACGCGCCACCTGCGCGACACCGCGGTCCTTCGCTCGGATCTCGTTCTCGCCCGCACGGCGCTGGAAGTTCTGGAAGTCGGCCAGCGCGCGCAGGTACGCCGACTGTCGCTCGTCGACCTGCCGCCTGAGCTCCTCGATCGTCGACTCCGCCGTGGCGGCATCAGCGCCCGCGCCCTCGGCTGCGCGCTCAGCCGCAGCGTCATCGGATCCAGTCATGCCGTTGCTCGTGTCAGTCGTGTGCATCGTTCGCTCCAGGGTGGGGGATCACTCCCCGACGATGGTGTCCTTGATCTTCTCCCACACGCCCTTGTCCTTCGACTTTCCCCTCTTGCGTCCCCCGGAAGCCTTGGCTGCCGCGGCGCCCTGGGCCGGCGCGCGTCCGGCCCGGTTCTCGTCGATCGAGCCGCCCTCCGTGGATGCGAGCTCCCGCAGCAGCTCGCGCTGGCGATCGTTCAGCTTGCGTGGCACCTCCACCAGCACGTGCACGACCAGGTCGCCGCGCCGCGACGGAGTCCTCAAGTTCGGCATGCCCGCGCTGCGGATCCTGAACTGCTCGCCGTGCTGGGTGCCTGCAGGGAGCTCGAGCACCTGGCCGCCGTCAATCCCGTCGATCGCGATGCGCGCGCCGAGCGCAGCGTCCGCGAAGGGCACCGTCTGCGCGGTGATGAGGTCGTCGCCGTCACGCTCGAAGCGCTCGTGCTCCTCGACGCGGATCACCACATGGAGGTCGCCGCGGGGGCCGGTGCCGTTGGCGGAAACCTCCGGCGGAGGAGGCTCGCCCTCGCCTGCGATGCGGAACACCTGCCCGTCCTGGATGCCTGCAGGGATCTTGACCGACAGCGTCCGCGACTTCTGCACTCGCCCCTGGCCGCGGCACTCGCCGCATGCCTCTGCCACCACGCTGCCGCGGCCGCGGCAGTTGGGGCATGTGGTCACCATGCGGAACATGCCGCCGAGACCCGTCTGCGCCACCTGGCCCTGGCCTCCGCACGTGGGGCAGCGCAGCGGCTGCGTGCCGGGCTTGGCGCCCGTGCCGGTGCACGTGCCGCAGACGTCGCGGCGTCGGAACGACACCTCAACCTCGCGGCCCTTCAGGGCCTCCTCGAGCGAGATGGCGACGGAAGTCTCGAGATCGAATCCCCGTGCGCGCGCGCGGCGCCCGCGTCCGCCCGCAGCGTCGCCGAAGATGTCGGCGAACATCGAGAAGATGTCGTCGACCTGCATGCGCGAGAAGTCGTGCGCAGGCGTCTGGCGCAGGCCGGCATGGCCGAACTGGTCGTAGCGCGCGCGGCGCTCCGGGTCAGACAGCACCTCGTACGCCTCGGCGCACGCCTTGAACTCGGTCTCGGCCTTGGCGTCGCCCGGATTGCGGTCCGGGTGCCACTTCATCGCGAGGCGCCGGTACGAGCGCTTGATCTCCTCGCCGGAGGAGGTGCGCTCGACGCCGAGGACCTCGTAGTAGCAGCGCTCGACGGCCATGGTTCAGGTGCTCCCGCGGGCGTGAAAGCACGGAGGACCGGACCGGCCGCGTCGCGGCGCAATCCGGTCCTCCGTTCCAGTCAGGGGATTGCTCAGGAGACCGCGCCCTCGACGGGCTGGGACTCCTCCTTGAGCTCGGTCACGATGACGTCGGTGGTGAGCATGAGGCCGGCGATGCTGGCCGCATTCTCGATCGCCGTCTTGGCCACGAGCGCAGGGTCGATGATGCCGGCCTTCACGAGGTCGACGTACTCCTGGGTCGACGCGTTGAAGCCGAAGCCCTCGCTGCCCTCGAGCACCTTCTCGACGACCAGGTCGCCGTCGACGCCCGCGTTCATGGCGATCTGCCACGTGGGGCGACGGAGCGCCTCGGCGACGATCTGGTACCCGAACGCCTCGTCGCCCTCGGCCTTCTTGCCGGCATTGGTGACGGCCTTGATCGCGCGGAGGAACGCCACGCCGCCGCCGGGCACGTAGCCCTCCTTGGCGGCCGCGCGCGTCGCGTGGAGCGCATCGTCGACGCGGTCCTTCTTCTCCTTCATCGCGATCTCCGTGGGGGCTCCGACCGAGATGATGGCGACGCCGCCGGTGAGCTTGGCCAGGCGCTCCATCAGCTTCTCGCGGTCGTAGTCGGAGGTGCTCTTCTCGTGGAGCGTGCGGATCTGCTCCGCGCGCGCCTCGATCTCCTTCTTCTTGCCGCCGCCCTCGATGATGGTGCAGTCATCCTTGGTGATGACGATGCGGCGGGCCGTGCCGAGCTCGGACGTCTGCACGTCGGCGAGGTTGCGGCCGAGGTCCTCGGCGATGAACGTGCCGCCCGTGAGGGTGGCGATGTCGCCGAGCATGGCCTTGCGGCGGTCGCCGAAGCCAGGCGCCTTGACGGCGCAGACCTGCAGCACGCCGCGCAGGCGGTTGACGACGAGCGCCGCGAGGGCCTCGTTCTCGACCTCCTCCGCGATCACGAGCAGCGGCTTGTTGGCTGTCGCGACCTTGTTGAGCAGGGGCAGCAGGTCCGCGAGGTTGGAGATCTTCTTCTCGTGGATGAGGATCAGCGCATTCTCGAGGATGCACTCGGCCCGCTTGGGGTCGGTCATGAAGTAGGGGGAGAGGTAGCCCTTGTCGAAGGACATGCCCTCGACGTAGTCGAGCGTCGTCTCCGCGGTCTTGCCCTCCTCGACCTCGCACACGCCGTCGGCGCCGACCTTGTCGATCGCCTCGGAGATGATCGACCCGATCGTGGTGTCGTGGTTGGCGCTGACGGTCGCGACCTTCATCAGGTCGGCCTTGCCCTTGCACTTCACGGCCATCTCGCCGATCGTCTCGGCCGCGAGCTGCGCTGCGGCGTTGATGCCGCGCTGGATCGCGACGGCGCTGGCGCCAGTCGAGATGAACTTGAGGCCACCGTTGAAGATCGCCGCAGCGAGCACGGTGGCGGCGGTGGTGCCGTCGCCCGCGACGTCAGCGGTCTTCTTCGCGACCTGGTGCACGAGCTTGGCGCCCATGTTCTGGAAGGGCTCCGGCAGCTCGACCTCCTTGGCCACGCTCACGCCATCCTTGGTGACGTGCGGGTTGCCGTAGGACTTCTGCACGACGACGTTGCGCCCCGTGGGGCCCATCGTCACGGCGACCGCCTGCGCGATCGCGTCGACGCCACGCTTGAACTCCGCGTGCGCGGCCGTCGAGAACTTCATCTGCTTGGTGGACATGGGTATCTCCGTTGGTGGTGCGTCGGCGTCAGCCCTCGATCACGCCGAGCAGCTCGGACTCGCGGATGATCAGGTGCGGGACGTTCTTGATCTCGATCTCGGTGCCGGCGTACTTGCCGTACACCACGGTGTCGCCCTTGCGGACGGAGGGGTTCAGGCGCGTGCCGTTGTCGAGCAGCTTGCCTGGGCCGACGGCCACGACCTTGCCCTGCATGGGCTTCTCCTTGGCGGTCTCGGGCAGGTAGATGCCTGAGGCCGTCTTGGTCTCGGGGTCGATGGGCTTGACGAGGATCCGGTCTTCGAGTGGGTGAACGTTGCTCATGTTCGTGTCTCCGTGTGTTGGTTCGTGTTGGTGTGCGTGTCTGTGATTGCGTTGCGTGGTGCGCTCGTGCGGGGCGCGGATCAGAAGCCCATGCCTCCCATGCCGCCCATTCCGCCCATGCCTCCCATGCCTCCCATGCCGCCCATGCCGCCGCCTCCGTGGTCATGGCCGGCGCCGGCGTCGTCCTTGTCCTTGGGGGCCTCGGTGACGATGCAGTCGGTCAGCAGCAGCATCGACGCGACGCTCGCCGCGTTCTGCAGCGCAGCGCGGTCGACCTTCGCGGGGGTGATGACGCCCTGGCGCATCAGGTCGCCGTAGGTGCGGGTCAGGGCGTTGAAGCCCTGGTTGCCCTCGAGCTCCTGCACCTTCGCGACCACGACGGAGCCCTTCGCGCCGGCGTTCTCCGCGATCGTGCGCAGCGGCACGACGCACGCCTCGGCGACGATGTCGACGCCCGTGGCCTCGTCGCCCTCGAGCGTGCCGCGCAGCTTCTTCAGCGCGGGCAGCGCGCGGACGAAGGACACGCCTCCGCCAGCGACGACGCCCTCGGCAACGGCCGCGCGCGTGGCGTGCAGCGCGTCCTCGATGCGCGACTTCTTCTCCTTGAGCTCGGTCTCGCTGCTGGCGCCGACCTTGATCTGCGCCACGCCGCCCGCGAGCTTCGCGAGGCGCTCCTGGAGCTTCTCGCGGTCGTAGTCGGAATCGGTGCGCTCGATCTCCTGGCGGATCTGCTCGCAGCGGCCCTGGATCGCCTTCGTGCTGCCGGCGCCCTCGACGATGGTGGTGTTGTCGGCGTCGATGATGACCTTCTTGGCCTGGCCGAGCTGGCGCAGCTCGACCTTGTCGAGCTCGATGCCGAGGTCCTTCATCACCGCGGTGCCGCCGGTGAGGATCGCGAGATCCTCGAGCATCGCCTTGCGGCGGTCGCCGTAGCCGGGGGCCTTCACGGCGCAGACATTCAGCACGCCGCGGAGCTTGTTCACGACGAGCGTGCTGAGCGCCTCGCTCGTGACGTCCTCGGCGATGATGAGCAGGGGCTTCTTCGCGTCGAGCGCCTTCTCGAGGAAGGGCACGAGCTTGGTGATCGAGTCGATCTTGTCCTCGTGGATGAGGATGAGGGGCTTGTCGAGCTCGACCGTCATCTCCTCGGTGTTCGTGACGAAGTTGGGGCTGAGGTAGCCGCGGTCGAAGCGCATGCCCTCGACGACGTCGACGACGGTGGCGCGTCCCTTGCCCTCCTCGACGGTGATGACGCCATCCTTGCCGACCTTCTCGAAGGCCTCGGCCATGATCGTGCCGACCTCAGGGTCGTTGTTGGCGGAGATGGTGGCGACGTTCTCGATGCCGCCCGTGACGTTCGCGACGGGCTTGGCGCCGGCGGCGATCGACTTGACGACGGCCTCGACGCCCTTGCGCATGCCGCGCACGAGCGCGTTGGGCTCGGCGCCGGCGGCGACGTGCTTCAGGCCGGCGCGGAAGAGCGCCTCGGCGAGCACGGTGGCGGTGGTGGTGCCGTCACCGGCGTCGTCGGAGGTCTTGCTGGCGGCCTCCTTCACGAGCTTGGCGCCCATGTTCTCGACCTTGTTGCGCAGCTCGATCTCCTCGGCGACCGTGACGCCATCCTTGGTGACGCTCGGTCCGCCCCAGCTCTTGTCGAGCACCGCGTTGCGGCCGCGCGGGCCGAGCGTGCTCTTGACAGCAGAGGCGAGCTTCTCCACGCCGGCGAGCAGCTGCTTGCGGGCGTCCGTATCGAAAGCGAGATTCTTGACGGCCATGTATGGATCTCCAGTGGTCGGTTGTGAAGTCGGTCTCAGATGCAAACCGCGTGCCAGCCAGCCGCCTCGGCGGGGAGCGATTCAGCGGGCTTTCTGAGTGCCCAGGAGGGCTCACGCTGCCGATTCGGCAGAGGGGCGCTGGCGCGCCCGGGCCACCTGCCAGCACCCGACAAACCCCCAGATGAGGGTCAGGACCAGCACGAGGGCGGAGATCGTCATGACCCCGCGGACGGCTGGCGTCCACGCGCTCCATCCCAGTGACGGCAGGGTGAGGGAGAAGAGCCGGCTCCCGATGACCATGGTCGCGGCCGCCGCAGCGGTCTCGAGCGCGGCGGTCGCGGATCGCGCCTCGGTCTGCGTGTCCGAGCGCGCGCCCAGAAGCCGAAGTCCAGGCCTGATGCCTTGCACGATCGCAGTCGCGCCGAGGACCTGGATCGCGCCGAGCGCAAGGGATGCGCCCGCGGGCGTGATCCATGTGGAGGGGCCCACCCTGAGCGCTGAGGGAGCGTCCCACACGGTGATCCAGGCGAGCGCCGCGGTCGCCAGGCACCACAGGATCCCGCCAGAGAGCACCATGGCGCTGGTGCGAGCCGTTGCGGCGCCGGTCCGCGCGCGCCACCACAGGATCGCGCCGGATGCGACGACCGCTGTCGCGATCAGCTCGATCGCGGCGGCTGCCGAATCCGCGAGCTCTGCGCTCGCGCTGTCAGCCCCGCTGCGGCCCATCAGTGCCACAGTCTGGCGCGCGGCCGCCGGCGCGAGCAGCGCGACCGCGAAGCAGACCGCTCCGCCCGAGATGAGCAGCAGCGCGAGCGGCAGCGTGCCGCCATCGAGTGCATCAGGTCTTCGTTCGCTGCGCGCCATGTGGTTCGGGGCCTCGTGGGGGAAGGGTGTTGTACACCCGCGGAACGCTAGGCATCGACTGATATCCTCAGCAGAATGGACCGCGTCGAGGCGCTGGTGGCGAACATCGCCTCCGTCTACATGGGCAACCGTCAGGCCGTCCGGCGCCTGGTGACCTGCCTGCTCGCGCGCGGCCATGTGCTGATCGAGGATGTGCCGGGCGTCGGGAAGACGGTCCTCGCGCAGGCGCTTGCGCGCAGCATCGACTGCACATTCGGGCGAATCCAGTGCACGCCCGACCTGCTGCCCACCGACGTCACCGGCGTGGCGATCTGGCTCAAGGATGCGGGGACCTTCCAGTTCCGGCCCGGTCCCGTGTTCGCGAGCATCGTGCTCGCGGACGAGATCAACCGCGCCACGCCGCGCACCCAGAGCGCGCTGCTCGAGGCGATGGCCGAGGGCACGGTGACCGCCGAGGGCCAGCTTCATGCGCTGCCTCAGCCGTTCATGGTGGTGGCGACGCAGAACCCGTACGAGTTCGAGGGCACCTACATGCTGCCCGAGAACCAGCTTGACCGCTTCCTGATGCGGCTTTCGCTGGGGTACCCAGCGCCTGACGACGAGAGCAGGATCATCCTGCAGCAGCCGGCTCGCGTCGCCCTGCGCGACCTGCGGCCAGTGCTCAAGGGCGCCGAGGTGCTCGAGCTCCAGGACCGCACCGACCGCGTGCGGCTCGACCGCGCGCTCGTGGACTACATCATCGCGATTGCCGAGGCCACGCGCCGTCACGAGGAGCTCCAGCTG
>JBIIIL010000209.1:0-4658 GCA_044234825.1 Phycisphaerales bacterium | reverse complement strand
CATCTGCACGCCCTGCTTCCACACGTTGTGGAGGAGATGGTGCATGATGCGTCCGCCGTCGCACGTGCCGCTGCCCGCGATGATGATGCTGCTTCCCCACTCGTCGTTGAGCGCACGGCTCTGGTCTGATGTCTCGATGACGCGCAGGGTGCGCAGCCCGCGCTCCATGGCGCCGGAGGCCTGCAGGCTGCGGGTCTCCGGATCGGTTGCGCAGGGATGCCTGCGGTAGATCTCGGATGCGCGCGCCGCCATCGGGCTGTCGAGGTAGATCGGGATGCGCGGCATGGCATGCCGGCGGAAGAGCTCCGACAAGGACCACAGCAGAATCTGCGTTCGCCCGACCGCAAACGCGGGCACGAGGACCTTGGCGCGGTCCCATGCCGCGGCGCGGATGATTGACTGGAACTCCGCGACCGTCTCGGCGAACGGGCGGTGGTTGCGGTCGCCGTAGGTCGACTCGAGGAACACCAGGTCCGCCTCGGACGGCGGATCAGGGTCCGGATGGATCGGGGTGTCGCGCTGCCCGACATCGCCGCTGAAGACGACGCGGCGCACGCCGCCTGGGGCTGAGGCCTCCATCTCCACGCTCGCCGAGCCAAGTATGTGGCCTGCATCCCGCATTCGGATGCGGATGCCGTCGGCGATCTCCTGCCAGCCGTCGCCCTCGGCAAGGTCATCCGGATTGCAGTGCCTTGCGTCCCGGCGGCTTTCGGGGGTCCACACCGCCACGGCACTCATCCGCTCGGTGATCGCCTCCACATCCTCGCGTCGGTACAGCGGAGGCTCCACGCGCTCGCCAGGCCGCGCATGGCGCAGGTCCCGCTCATGGTCGCCAACCTGGATCCGCGCGGAGTCCTCGAGGATCAGGCGAGTCAGGTCCACGGTCGGCGCGGTCGCATGGATCACGCATGTCTTGGGCAGGCGCCCGGCCAGCAGCGGCAGTCGGCCTGTGTGGTCAAGATGCGCATGCGTCAGGACGATCGCATCAAGCCGCGACGGATCGACCGGCCCGAGGTCTCGGTTGCGCGCATCGGTGGCCCCGCGCCCCTGAAACATGCCAAAGTCAACGAGCACCCTCGCACGGCCTGTGTCGACGAGATACCCGCTGCCCGTCACCTCGCCAGCCGCTCCGCACAGGTCAATGCGCATGCGTTGAAGGTCCGGCGCTCATGCGGGAAGCGTAACGCTGTAGCCTCCTCACGGCACGAGCCGCACATGAACGAGAAACCAAGCGCCAAGCAACCGCAGCAGCATGGTGCCCACGACGTGCCAGGCAAGAACCTGCAGTGGCACGACGGGGAGGTCAATCGCCAGATGCGCGACGCGCTCACGGGTGGTGGATGCACGGTCTGGCTCACCGGGCTCTCCGGCGCGGGCAAGAGCACCGTGGCCGTCGCGCTCGAGCGGGCGCTGGTCGAGTCGCGGCGACCGGCCTACCGGCTCGACGGCGACAACATCCGGCTCGGGCTCAATGCCGGACTCGGCTTCGACGCCTCAGGGCGCGCCGAAGCGGTGCGCAGGATGGGGGAGGCCGCACTGCTGCTCTCGGACGCCGGGGTGGTGGCGATCGTGGCCATGATCAGCCCGTACCGCGCCGATCGCGAAGCGGTACGCGCGCGTCACGACTCGCGCAGCGTTCCATTCATCGAGGTCTTCGTGGACGTGCCCGTGGCGGTCGCGGAGACGCGCGATCCGAAGGGCCTCTATGCGAAGGCTCGCGCCGGGCAGCTGCCGTCATTCACGGGCGTGAGCGACCCCTACGAGGCGCCTGTGCGGGCCGAGGTGCACCTGCGCACGGCCGAGGCCGACGTCGCCGCCTGCGTGCGTCAGCTTTGTGCCGCCATCGCCGCGGTGCGCCGCGCCTAGTCCCAGTCGGGTCCGAACGCCCACGGGTAGTTCCGCCAGCGGCCGATGCTGCTGGAGTTGATCGGCCGTCGCACCTGCTCGTGGCTCAGCGTGTACACGGCGCGCGCGTTTGCCTCCGGCGCAAGGACAGCCGGATCCATCGGCAGCGAGAGGAGGTCGAGGCACCGTGCCGCATGGGACGGAGGATCCTCGACCAGCGCCTCGTACTGCGCCGACTCGTGCGGGATGCCGAGGCGGGAGAGGGCCTCGGGCACAAGCGAGCGGTACGCCTCGATCACGCGCCGGATCGACGCGAGGCTCGCCATCCACCCGTACCAGTTCGGGTTGAAGTGGGACAGGAACATGCTGATGGCACAGTCGCGCGGATCGCGCTCGATGTGCAGGCACCTTGCGCCGGGCAGCAGGCATGAGATGGCGGGCAGCCAGAGCCACGCGCTCAGCGTCTTGTCGAGCGTCCACTCGCGTCCGGGCCTGCGCAGGCGGGCCAGCGCACCCGTGTACGCCGCCTGGATCTGGGCCGCAGCATCAGGTCGGATCAGTCGAAGGCTGCGCGGCCACAAGCCGCGCGACACGAGCGTCTCGCCCATTCGCTCGATGCCCTCGTACTCGCCAATGCCGCCGATCGACGGGTGGCGGTCGAGCATCTGCTCAAGCAGCGTGGTGCCGGACCTTGGCAGGCCGACGATGATGGCGACGCCCTCCACCGGCTCGGCCCGAGGCGTGCGCCGTGACGACTCGCGCGCAACCATGCCGCGCTGTTCCTGCACCGCCTGCTCGAGGCCGATGAGGTCGTACGGAGGTGTCGTGGACGCGTGCAGCGCCGACGCGACCTCGAATGCGCCGCGGTAGTCGCCGGTGCGGTCAAGCAGCTGCACGAGTTCGAATCCTGCAATGCGGTGGAGCACCGTGCCGCTTGAGGGCACCGCGATCGTGCGTAGCGCATCGATGGCTGCGCCAGGCTGCGTGCGCGCCGTGACCCGTGCGGCCGCCAGTGCGGCGCGCGGATCCGCGGTCCACGCGCCGCGCGCAGACACCAGCGCGGCGAGCTCGTCGTGACGGTGAGCGAAGTGCAGGACTTCAGAGAGCACCACGCCAGCTTCCACGGCTGTGGCGCCCTGAGCGGCCATCAGCCGCTGCAGGCGGTTGACGGCGCTGTCGATGCGGCCGAGCCTCTGGTCAATCTGGGCACGCATGAGCCCGGCCTGCAGTTCGAACGGCGCGAGCCGAAGGCACTCGTCCACATCCCGGTCCGCGTCCATGATCCGGCCGAGGCTCCAGTTGGCGCGCGCTCTCGCGAGCCATGCCGCGAGGTGCCGACGCGACTTGGCGATGAGCACGTCCGCGATGGATAACGCAGCCTCGAACTGACCAGAGTCGAGCTGTCGCTGCAGGGCGGCGAGCGGCGGTTCCGGGGCGGGCACTTACTCACTCTACCGATGGGTACTGCCCGCGGCGTCTCAGGCCGCACGAAGGGGGCCGCCGCGGCGCTGCACGTCGCTCGATGCCCTGCCGCCCGCGCGAGATCCCAGTGATGCCGGCCCAATGAAACAGGGCAGCCCCGCGCGGGGCTGCCCTGATGGTTCCAAATCCCAAGTGCCGGCGAAATCCGGCTCGAATCAGGCGCCGCGGCGGCGGCGTCCGACGAGACCAGCCACGCCGAGCAGCGCGAGGGCTCCAGGTGCCGGGATCGGCACGACGTCGAGGCCGATCAGGGTGACCGTGCCGGTCCATGTGCCAGCGGTGCCAGCTGCGCCGTAGCCGTTGCCGATCCAAATCGTCCCATCAACGGCCTTGTCGCCGGTGAATGTCAGGGCCGTGGTGAGGTTCCGGGTACCGATCGACGTGGTTCCTGGGGCCGATGACGCGCCGTTCGGCCACGTGAGGCGCTGGGGCGCGCCGAGATTGCTGAATCCACCGATCTGGAGCCGCGATGCACCCACGTTGCTGCTGCCGGCACCGAGCGGCTCGATGTCCACGTAAACGCACAGGTCGTCCGCGTAGGTGTATGCCACCGATGAGTTCAGCGTGACATTGATCGAGGCCGCTGTCAGCGTGCCCACGACATTGAACTGCGTGTAGTCGAGGAAGGTGTTGAACTGGAAGCCCGCGAACGTCGAGTTCGTGAGCGAGATGGTGATGTCCGCAGACGCAGCCGACGCAAGACCGAGTGCCGCTGCTCCGGACGCAATGAACGTTGCCTTCATGAAGGGGATCTCCACAGGAGTTAGAACCCTCGGTTCGCGGTGCACGAACGCTTCGTGCGCACCGGTCTCCGAGCCCTGCTCCCAGAAATCCTCCACGCGCAGGATGCCCCCACCTGAGGGTTGTGCAAAGACATGTGAAGCACATTCCGCAAAATCACGAAACGGCGCCGACATGAATGTCCGATAAAAACGCTGGAGGCCCAATGTGGCCTGACCGCGGCAGTCACAGCGCGCTTCAGAACCGTACGGACCCGAACACGCCCAAGATCAGTCCTGAGTTGCCCCCACTCGAGGCGGTGGTGGTGCCCGAGTCATCGATCGTCTTCAGCTGGTTGAACGCGGTCACCCCCACGAGTCCATCCACGCGGAACTGCTCCGCGATGCGCAAGGTCACCCTTCCGTAGAATGCGGCGCCGCGGTCCTGACCGACCCCTCCATCGTCAAGCCGGAAGCGGCGAGTCTCCCATCCGCCGCCTACCGCGAACTCGAGGGCGTCTTGTGTGTCGTACACGAGCTCGATCGCTGCGAATGGATTCGCCTCGGGCACGCGCAGGTTGCTCACGCGCCAGTTCTGGTCGATCCTCCAGT
>JBIIIL010000208.1:0-4730 GCA_044234825.1 Phycisphaerales bacterium | reverse complement strand
TCCGCTTCTGGGGACCTGGCGCGGACATCCGCAGCACCGACTGGATTGCGCGCGCCGCGATGCGCACGGTGGAGCTGCACTCGCCGACGCTGACGCTCGTCTACCTGCCGCACCTGGACTACGTGCTCCAGCGGGAGGGACCCGAAGGCCGCAGTGTGCGCGACGAGATGCGCGAGATGGACCGCGTGTTCGACGCGCTGCTCCGGTTCTTCGATGCGCGCGGGACCCGCGTCATGGTGGTGAGCGAGTACGGCATCTCGCAGGTCAGCGATCCCGTCTTCCTCAACCGCGCGCTGCGCGAGTCCGGGATGGTGCGATGGCGCGAGGAGCTCGGGCGCGAAGTCGCGGATCCGGCGGCCTCCGATGCATTTGCCATCTGCGACCACCAGGTGGCGCACGTCTACGCGCCGGAGCTCTCGCGCCGCGGACGCAGCCTCGAGCCTGTGCGGCGTGTGCTTGAGGGCGTGCCGGGCGTGGAGCAGGTGCTTGACCGCTCCGCACAGGCTGCCCACGGCATCGATCACCCCCGCAGCGGCGACTTCGTGTGCATCGCTGCGCCGGGCCACTGGTTCGCGTATCCGTGGTGGACCGATGATGCGCGCGCTCCCGACTACGCGCGCACAGTCGACATCCACCGCAAGCCCGGCTACGACCCCTGCGAGCTGTTCCTTGCGCCGCCGCGCATCGTGTCGCGCGCAAAGGTGATGTGGCGGCTCGCGCAGCGCAAGGTCGGCATGCGCACGCTGCTCGATGTGATTCCGCTCGATGCGCGCCTCGTGAGGGGTTCTCATGGGCGAGTCGAGGCAGCGCACGGCCTCCGTCCCGTGTGCATCGCGGATGACCCCAACTGGGATGACGTCGAGGTGCCGGCCACCGCCGTGCACGATGCGATCCTCAGGCAGGTCTTCGGCACTGCCTAGGTGCGCCACCGAAGGCTGTTGAGCACGACCGAGAGGCTCGAGAGCGCCATCGCTGCGCTCGCGAGCGACGGCGGCAGCATCCAGCCGGTCCATGGCCACGCTGCTCCCGCCGCAAGCGGGATCATCAGCAGGTTGTAGCCAAAGGCCCACATCAGGTTCTGGCGGATCAGCCGCCTCGTGCCGCGCGCGATTGCCACCGCATCGGCCACCGCGCGCGGGTCTGCGCGCAGCAGCGTGATGGCTGCGGCGTCCCGCGCCACGTCCGTGCCTGAGCCCATGGCCATCCCCACGTCGGCCGCGGCGAGCGCGGGCGCATCGTTGATCCCGTCACCGACCATCGCGACCGGGCCGCATGCCGCGCGCGCACGCACCGCCTCGACCTTGCCGGCAGGCGTGACGCCCGCAGTGATGTCGCGGATGCCGGCCTCGGCTGCGATGCGCTCCGCGGTGCGGGCCGAGTCCCCCGTGAGCATCGACACCTCGACGCCCATGGCGACAAGGTCGCGGACTGCCTCGGCCGCGCCCGGCCTCAGGGTGTCACGCACGGCGATGAGACCGGCTGGCTGCGCATCGATCGCCATCCACACCACCGTGCACCCTTGCGCCTCGAGCGCATGTGCCGTCTCGAGATCCTCCCGCGACAGCGGCGGCGCAACCATGGTCCTGATCCAGGACTCGGCGCCCACAAGGACCTCGGCCGCAACCGGACCCGTACCCGCCATCACCGGGCCGCTCACGCGCGCACTCGCGCCGAGCCCAGGATGCGCCCGAAAGTCGCTCGCCGACCATGCACCACCGCCTGCCTCGCACGCCGCACCGGACGCCTCAGGCATCGCCTCGTCGGCGCGCGCCACGTGTGACGGCGCCTGCGCGATTGCCCGCGCAATCGGATGCTCGCTGCCGCGCTCGACTGCGGCCGCGACTGCAAGCAGCTCTCGCTCGCGGCCACGCCACTCGCCGAATCCCAGGACACGCTCACGCACGGGAACGCCGGCCGTCAGCGTCCCAGTCTTGTCGAAGATCACGCTTCGCACCGCCGCTGCACGCTCGAAGCTCGCGGCATCGCGCACCAGCACGCCTGCGCGCGCCGCGCGACCTGTGCCCGCCACGATGGCGGTCGGCACCGCAAGCCCCAGTGCGCACGGACACGCGACGACGAGCGTGGAGAGCACGGCCACGGCGCCAAGGCGCAGGCCCTGCCCTTCAGGCGCAAGCGCGATCCACAGGACGCCAACCGCTGCGGCGAGCGCGAGCACCGAGGGCACAAAGACGGCGGCGACCCGGTCCGCCAGCCTCGATGCCGGCGCTCGCGACGCCACCGTCTCGCGCATCAGCGACGCGATCCGCGCCGCCGCCGTGTCGCGGCCCACCCGAACTGCCCGCACATCGACCGTCCCGTCGATGTTCACGGTCCCTCCGCTGACGCGGTCGCCCACCGATCGCATGGCGGGCATCGACTCGCCGGTCAGCATCGACTCGTCGACCGAGGTGCGTCCCTCCACGACAGTGCCGTCGACCGGCACACGCTCGCCTGGACGGATCCGAACGAGATCGCCCGCAACGACCGACGACAGCGCCACATCCTGCTCGCGCCCGTCCCTCACCACACGCACGCGGTCGGGCACGAGCTCGAGCAGCGACTTGAGCGCATCGCGCGTGCGTCCCATCGCCGCGGACTCGATCCACCGGCCGATCGCCACAAATGCGATCACAAGCGCGGCGGACTCGTAGAGCACCGGCATGCTGCCGTGCCACAGCGTGCCAATCACGCTCGACGCCAGCGCCGCAGCCGACCCGATCGCCACGAGCGTGTACATGGTCGTCGATCGTCGGCGCGCTGCATTCCACGCCTCCGCGAAGATCGACCTGCCCGCCGTGAGCATCACGGCCGCCGTCAGCGCGCACTGGATCCAGTGGGCGGCATCGCCCTCGAACGCGGGCACCGCGCCATGGGCCATCGCCATCACGCCGACAGGCGCGGACAGCGCGATGCCCAGCATGGCATGGCGGCGCAGCGCGCGAAGCTCCTCGCGCTGCCGTGCGTCCTCGCCGCCGCCCTCGTCGCGCGCGTGCCCGGAAGGCGGAGCCGCGAGTCCGTAGCCCGCAGACTCGAGTGCCGCAGCGAGACTGGCCATCGGCACGCCAGGCTGCGCACAGATGCGTGCGCTGCCAAGCACGAGATTCACGTGCGCGGACTCGACGCCAGGCACGTGCGACAGCGCTGCCGCTGCGCGACCTGCGCAGGCCGCGCAGTGCATCCCGGTGATGCCGATCTCCATCTGGACCGCGGCACCGCGCGCATCCGGCTCGGCTGGTCCTCTCACGACGCGAGATTAGCCCTGACCGCACGAGCGCCGTACCCTTGCGCCATGAAGCGCGCGAAGCATCTCCTGCTGGCGCTGGCGTCCGTGGCCGGTGCGCTCGCGGCGGGAGTCATCATCTCGCCCATCTCCCCGGCGAGGGGCATGGGACAGGCCGCGTCGCCAGCGCTGCCTCAGGATCCGCCGACTCAGGCCACGGTCGGTCAGCGGGCCACCGCGCAGATCACGCCAACCGACGTTCAAGCCGATGCGTCGGGCGCCGCCGCTGAGCCGGAGGGCTACCCGCCCGCTCCAGCCCAAGCGCAGCCCGAATCTGCGGCCGTCCCCTCGATGCCGGTCCGCGGATTGGCCATCAGCGGGGTCTCTGCGCCGGGTCGGTCGCCGATCAGGCGTGACGCCATCGAGTCGCGCATCGTCCGCGGGACGCTCGGCACTCCGGCGGCAGGCGAGCCCGTGCGCGATGAGCCGAATGCGCCGAAATGGACACCAGTCGAGGCTGACGCCGCGGGCGCGTTCCCGATCGATGCCTTCCGCGGCGGCTACCTCCTGCTTGAGGTGCAGAGCCCATCCGAGCAGGTCGTGATGCTCGAGTGCTCGGGCCATGCGATGGTGTACGTCAACGGCACGCCGCGCATGGGAGACCCCTACGCGACCGGTCTCTTCGCGATTCCAGTCCAGCTGAACGCCGGGAGGAACGAGTTCCTGTTCGCGGGCGGGAGGTCGCCGATCACTCCACGCCTTGTCGCGCCGCCGATTCAGGGTGCGTTCCTCGATGCCCGCGACATGACGGCACCGGACCTCGTCACCGGCGAGGCGCTCGATGCCTGGATCGGCATTCCGGTCGTGAACTCATCGGCATCGACTGCGCGCGGCCTCGCCATCGACGTGACCTGCGGTCCGGGCATGGTGACGCGCACTCAGGTGCCGCAGATTCCGCCGCGATCAGTGCACAAGGCCGCTGCACGGATCGCGTGCGCCGCCGCCGCATCGGGCGTCGCGGCACGGGTCACTGTCGCGCTGCGCGCCGCGGACACGGCACCTGGACAGGGTCCAGCCCTCAGCGAGACAGTGCTCGAGCTTCCCATCAAGTCGCCATCGGCGCCCCGGCGCGAGACATTCCGCAGCGCGATTGACGGCAGCGCGCAGCACTATGCCGTGGTGCCGCCGCTGTCGCAGCCCGCCGCGGATGGCGCGCCTCCCCGGCGACCCGGGCTGCTGCTGAGCCTGCACGGTGCAGGCGTGGACGCGACCGCCCAGGCCGCGAGCTACTCCGCCAAGCCGTGGGCCGTGATCGTCGCGCCGACCAACCGTCGCCCGTACGGCTTCGACTGGGAGGACTGGGGCCGCCTCGATGCGCTTGAGGTGCTCGCGCTCGCACGCACGCGGCACCGCACAGATCCGCTGAAGCAGTGGCTCACCGGCCACTCGATGGGCGGGCACGGGACGTGGCAGGTCGGCGCGCACCGCTCCGGCGACTTCGCGGCACTCG
>JBIIIL010000027.1:0-16772 GCA_044234825.1 Phycisphaerales bacterium | reverse complement strand
CCGGCAGCTCTTCGTCTGGATCGGCGGCCTCTACGCGGCGAGCGCGGCGTGCGGCATCATCGGCGGCGCGATCGGCGGGCGCGCATCCGCCGTGACGCTTCGCATGGCGCCCACGTCGCTGTGTGCGGCAGTGGCTGCGGCGACCGTCTTCCTGCTGCTGGTCACGGGCGGCATCGTGACAGGGCATGAGGCTGGGCTCGCCGTACCCGACTGGCCGAACTCGTTCGGCCACAACATGTTCCTCTATCCGCTCTCCGAGATGAAGGAGGGCATCTACCTCGAGCACGCGCACCGCCTCTATGGCACGCTCGTCGGACTCACGTCGATCGCGCTGCTCGTGCAGGTGATGCGCACCGAGTCTCGCGCATGGGTGCGCGCATTCATGACTGCGCTGTTCATCGCGGTGTGCATCCAGGGACTCATGGGAGCGCTTCGGGTCACAGGCACATTCACGCTGTCGCAGGACCGTGCCGAGCTGGAGCCAAGCGTGGGGTACGGCGTCATCCACGGCATCTTCGGCCAGCTGGTGTTCGCGGGATTCTGCGTGCTGGCGGCGGCGACCAGCTCCGCATGGCGCTCAGGCGCCCTCGCGCGCACCGACGATTCGCTCGTCAGCGGGCGCAGCGCGTCCCAGGTTGCCTTCATCCTGCTTCTGCTCCAGCTCATCAGCGGCGCGCTGTACCGGCACTTCCAGCTCCCAAGCGGCACCGATGCGCCGCCGTCGAATCCCGCGTGGGCCATGCACCTTCACCTCACGTGGTCGGTGGTTGCCTTCGCGGCGATGATCTGGCTGGGGATCCGCGCGATGAAGGCTCCGGCGGACTGCACGCCACTGAAGACGCTCGGCAGGCTCATCCACGGGGTCGTGACCCTCCAGATGCTGCTGGGCATCGTGGCGCTGGTCTACGTGCTGCTGCGCAAGAGTGCGGCGATCCCTACGACGGAGGTGGTGTTCACCACCGCGCACCAGGCCAATGGCGCGCTCCTGATCGGCCTCTCGGCGCTCACCGTCGCATGGTTCCGTCGGTGGGCAGCTCAGTCCGTTCCGGCGACCGGCTTGATCGCCTCCTCGAGCGCGAGCAGGGCATAGGCCGTCGCGAGCTCGGGTCGGGATTCCTCCCACCGCGCCACATCGTTTCGCCACGATCCGTCCGGGCGCTGTGCGCGCACGAGCGTGTCGATGAGCTCATCACGCCAATTGTGGGCGGTTCCGCGGACGTCGGTGACCTGCACCAGCCGCGTCGCGTTCAGCGCGCGCGACTGAGCGTGCAGGTAGTACAGCCATCCTTGCCTGCCCAGACCTGGGTTCTGCTCGAAGGTCCAGTGCGTGCGGATCCACTCGAGCGCAGCCTTCACGCGAGGGTCATCTGCCGAGAGCCCCGCGTAGAGCAGGCTCTTGAGCCCGGCGTACGTCATTGACCCGTAGCTGCGGAGGCTGCGCGGCTGTCCCGCCGGGATCAGCTCTCCGTAGCGGCCTTCGCCGGCGTCCTCGCTCGCAAAGCTCTCGCCTCCGTTTGCGGGCGTGTAGACGAATCCCCCGTCGTTCGATCCGCTCTGCGCCCACTCGGCAGCGTTCGCCGACTTGAGGTTCTGCGTTCGGGTGACGAACAGCATCGCGCGCTGCACCGCCGGGTCGTCCGGCGAGACTCGGGCGTCATGGAGCGCATCGAGCATCATCTGCGTGTTGGAGAGGTCCGGGCGTCCGCGCGATCCGTAGCCGCTCCCGCCGTACCAGTCCTTCTCGCGAGGCACCGACTCTCCCTCGTCCCACTGCGTCCTCCGGAGCCACTCGACGCTCTCCTGAATCAGCAGCGCATCCTCGGGCTGGTCGCATGCGGCGAGCGCGCTGACGACGGCGCTGGCCACGTAGTTGCCGACCCCATTCGGGGACGCATCGGGCTCGAGGGCACCTTCCGCGCCACGCATGCGCACCCGGATGAACTCGACGGCGCGCCTGGCGATAGGGTCGCTCGACGGACCTGCGCCCGCTTGCGCGAAAGCCTTGAGGCAGAGTGCGGTGACCGCGGTGGCTGTCGCCTGCGACGGCATGCGCTGGTCGGTACCCGCCGCCGGTTCGCGCAGCATCCACGCACCCGTGGGCGACTGCGCAGACCGAAGGAATGCGAGGCCCTTGGCGATCGCCTCGCGCGCCTGCGCGAACCGCTCGGCCGGGCACGGAACCTGGTCGGCCCGGTCGGCGATCCGTGACACGACTGGAAGCGGGGGTGCGGGCGATGGGAGAGCCTGCGATGCGGCACGTGCAGGCGGCGCGGTCGCTGCGGCAGCAGGTGAGTGGGCCTGCCCGGCCGCACCCGGATCGGGCCGCACGGGCTGTGCCTGTTCAGCCGCTGGGGACGCCCACAGGCTGAGCGAGAGCGCGAGGCACGGTACGAGCGCTGCAGTCGTCATCGCATCAGCGTAATGCAGCGTGCTAGCCTTCAAGCGATCATGACAGACCAGACTTCACGACGGATCCCGCTCCATGGCGCTGCGGTTCTGGCCTTCGCGCTGGCCGGGCACGCCGCACCCGCGCGTGCACAGGAGCCGAAGCCAGCCGAGGCCTCGCCCGCGGCGCCAACCTCCATTCCCGCCATCGCCGAGACCGCGGTGCTGCTGGCGCCGTCGCCGACCCTGTCTCCGACCTTCGGGATGGTCAACGGCATCTCTGGCGACCGGATCGTGGTGACGGGTCCTGAGATCGTGCGCAACCCTGGCGTGGCGGGGCAGCTGGCGACATTCACGCTGAACCCCATGGGAACGTGGGAGGCCATCCCGGAGATGCTGGCGATCCCGAACTGCCGAAACGGCGACCTGATCATGGGTCGCATCGCATTTGCCGGCACGGCGCTGTGCGTGACGCATGAGCGTCGCGACGGCACCAACAGCATCGTGCAGGTGTTCGAGCCGTCCTCATCGTCGAAGTCAGGCTGGAGCGCGGCGGGTGCGCCGCTCGCGCCGCCTGAGGGCACTGAGGAGCCCGCATTCGGGAGCGCCATCGCCACAGACGGGCGCATCGTCGCGATCTCCTGCGTAGACCAGCGCGTGCTTGGCGAGAAGAGCCGGATCGTGAATCCCTCGCCGAAGGTGTTCCTGTTCAAGGCCGGTCCGGCAGGCTGGGCGGGACTGGGATTCCTGCAGCGAGAGGCGGAGAAGGATCCAAAGTTCTTCGGAGCGTCGTTGGCCATGACGCCGGGTCGCGTCATCGTCGGCTGTCCGCGCGCGATCCAGCCTGCACCCAAGCAGCCGCTCGTCGAGGGCGGTCCATCGGTCGTCTGCGTGTGGTCCGAGTCCGCAGGCAAGTGGTCCCTCGAGCAGGAGCTCGCTCCGCCGCCAGGCGAATGGGGCCTCGGCTTCGGTCAGGTCGTCGCCGCCTCAGAGCAGTACATCGTCGTCCGTGCCAGCTACGTCAGCGCGCCCGGTGCCAACGTGCTCGTGTACCGCAAGGAGGGCACGGGCTGGCAGTACGACGGTTCGCTTGCGCTCGCGGCCGATGCGACAAAGGGTCCCGCTTTCGGCGCGTCGCTCGCCGTCGGCGAGGACTTCATCGTGCTCGGCGATCCCAGCGCCGAGTTTCCCAAGGGCAAGGGGATAGTCGCTGTGTTCGTGCGATCGGCAGCCGGTTGGGTCGAGGCGGCGCGGCTCGTGCCTTCGGTCAAGACCATGTCGGCGCGCTGGGGAGTGTCGGTGAGGGTCGATGGTCGACGGGTTCTGGTGGCGCACCCCGCAAGCGAGCGCGATGGCATCGCCCCGGGCGGAAGCATCCTCTTCACGGTGCCCCAGGCGGGCGAACTCAAGGCTCCTGCGCTCGGCGCATCGGCCACGAGCGCCGCCAACGTTCCGCTCGGCGCGAAGTGAGCGCCGCGGCTCGGATCACTCCCACTCTCGAATGACGCAGGCGCCGCAGATGACGGCGCCTGCGATGTCGATCCAGTGCTGCACGCCCGCAGGTGGCGTGATCGGTGCGATGGGGTTGACGATCACGGCGGTGGCCGCCAGCAGGCCGCACCACGCCGCCGAGGAGAGCTTGCCGAACCACACGCTAGCCACCACGCACAGGCCACAGGCGCCCCAGGCGACCACATCGCTAAGCGGGGCCGCCATGAGCGGCTCAAACCGCATGGCACGCGCGACGAAGATCAGTCCAGCCACGCCGACGAGTCCGAGAAGTACACGCACGCCGGCAAGGTACCCGTTGCGACGGGGGTGGACACAAGCCTCGGCCGTGCCCCTGCACACCCCCCAAACTGAGATTCCCATGCAGTTGTGGTTCGACCCGCACAAGGTTCGGGCTATGTTTAGGAACCCTACTGCGACCCCCCACTTCACTGGAGATATGCAATGAACCGCTTCATCGGCACGCTCGCCGTGCTGGCCGTGACCCCCGCATCGCTTGCTCAGATCGTGGTCGATGGCACTGCTGAGAAGGGATACGGCAACGCCCTCGCAGTCCAGAACGTCCAGACCCAGTTCGGGAACTCGACATTGGGGCTGGTGGACTTTGCCAACGGCTCGGAGATCAACGGCCTCTTCGCTCGCATCGAGGGTGGTGTCCTCTACCTGGTGGTCGCGGGCAACCTCGAGTCGAACTTCAACAAGCTCGAAGTGTTCCTCGACACGCGCGACGGCGGGCAGAACAGGCTCCGCGGCGACAATCCGAATGTGAGCTTCAACGGCTTGAACCGCATGGGCGATGACGGCTCCGGCAATGGCCTGACGTTCGACGAGTGCTTCACCGCCGACTTCTACTTCACGACGACGTGCGGCGGCGGTCCGTTCGCCACCTATGCGAACATCTCGCAGGTGCTCACGGATGGCGGTGGCTCCGGAACCTACATCGGCAGCGGCGGGGCAGGCGCCAACATCCTCAACAACACCGAGTTTGGCGTGCAGGTCGGTTTCAACAACTCCAACGCAGCCGGCGTCGATGGCGGCACGGGACCAGGCGACGGCACAGGTGTGCGGACCGGTGTCGAGATCGCCCTGCCGCTTGCCCTGATCGGCGTGGATTCGGTCAGCCCGCAGAACATCAAGATCTGCACCTTCGTCAATGGCTCGGGGCATGACTTCGCATCCAACCAGTTCATCGGCGGGCTCGGTGCAGGCGCCAGCAACCTCGGTGAGCCTCGGGCAATCAACCTGACATCGATCGCGGGCAACCAGTACGCCGTGGTCGAGCTTGTGCCGGGCCAGCCCGATTGCCCGAGCACCAACGATTGCCCGGCCGACCTCGACGGCGACGGGATCGTGGGAGGCACGGACCTGACCGCGATTCTGGCCGCATGGGGCAGCGCGAGCGCCGATCTCGACGGAGACGGGAACACGGCCGGCACCGACCTCACCATCGTGCTCGCGGCGTGGGGCACCTGCCCCTGATCTGACGTAGGAGATCGGCACGCCATCGGGTCCGGTCGCTACCCTCCGCGCCGGCAGGTGCACTGCGTCCGTGCAACGGACAGGTGATCCGCCGACACGGCACGGGATGCGCCGTGTCCCCGCACGTAGCCCCGCACGAGCGCGGGCCAGTCTCACGGAGGAGACAGATGGCGCAGGTCAACGAGCTCTCGAGAGGTCCGGCGCCTCGAAGCGCGCCGGGTTTCGGCTTCGCGTGGCTGCCTGCCGCCGCCGCGCTCATCGTCACGCTGGCTGGATGCAGGACCGCGAATCCGCTCCTTGAGGACACGACCAAGGGCCTGAGCGCCTTCAACCGCGTGCAGGCCAGCAAGATGCCGGTCCCGAAGGAGGAGCTGGATGCATGCGCAGGCGTGGCGCTGATCAAGGCCTTCAACGCGGGCGTCGTGCTTGGCGCCATGGGCGGCGATGGCATTCTCGTGAAGCGCCTCGAGGGCGGATGGTCTCCGCCGCTGGCGATCGGCATCTTTCAGGGGACCTTCGGCGCGCAGATCGGCGCCGAGGGTCTGGACATCGTCTTCGTCTTCCGGGACGCGCAGGCGCTTGCCGACTTCGTGCACAAGGGCGTCTTCTTCTACGCGGGCGCATCGGGTACCGCGGTCAATGCCACTGGCCAGACGGTGGCGAGCGGTCCGCCAGTGAAGGCGTACGTGTCGGCGGGGGGCCTTTACGGCGGAGCCACCATCGGAGGCTGCGGCATCACGATCAACCGGGACGCCAACGCGAAGGCCTATGGCGATGGGTGGACGGTGGAGGATGTGATCTCCGGGAAGGTGCCTACGCCCCCCGGAGGGGTGCTGGTGTCCGAGACGCTGTCCGGGAAGTGAGCGGCACGCGTGGATATGCGGTTCGCCTCCCTCGCGCGACACGGGATTTGGCGACGCGCCACGGCTGGGCCCGCAAATCGCCGCCAAACCCGCCCGGTCCGCTAGCCCGCCGAGCGGACCCGTCCTAGATTGAGGCCATGCGGAAGGGCCGTCCAGATTTGAATCATCGCCATGCCACCGCGCTGGCGGGCATCGCATCGATCATGCTCGGCGTATGGGCGCCTGAGGCTGATGCGGGTGGCGCATCGAGCCGGCCCGGGGTTGGAGCGGTCATCTACTCCAGCGGCGGCCAGGGCGGAGTGACCTTCAGGACGTGGGCGCCGTTCGCGACCACCGTCAGTGTCGCAGGCACCTTCAACTTCTGGAACACCACCGCGAACCCGCTCTCGCCCGAGGGCAACGGGTGGTGGTCGACGGACGTGCCGCAGGTTGGGGCGGGCGCCCAGTACAAGTTCGTCATCCGCAACGGATCGACCACGCTGTGGCGGAATGACCCACGCGCGCGCCGGGTGACCAACAGCGTCGGCAACTCGATCGTGTACGACCCGAACGCCTACCAGTGGCAGACGACCAGCTGGTCGATGCCGTCGTGGGACGACCTCGTGATGTACGAAATGCATCCGGGCACGTTCGGCGCCAATCCCGGGCAGCCGACGCCCGCCACGCTTCACGCGTGCCGCGAGAAGCTGGCTCACCTGCAGTCGCTCGGCGTCAACGCGATCGCGCTCATGCCGGTGAACGAGTTCCCTGGAGACCGCTCGTGGGGGTACAACCCGTCGCATCCATGGACCGTCGAGGTCGCCTATGGCGGCCCGGACGCGCTCAAGGCATTCGTCGACGACGCGCACTCGCGAGGCATCGCGGTCCTCAATGATGTCGTCTACAACCACCTAGGCCCGACCGACCTGGACCTGTGGCGCTTCGATGGATGGAGCCAGGGCGGGTGGGGCGGAATCTTCTTCTACAACGATTCGCGCGCCCAGACCCCTTGGGGCGACACGCGTCCGGACTACGGGCGACCTGAGGTGCGCGACTACCTGCGCGAGAACCTCGCGCTGTGGCTGACGGAGTTCCGCATGGATGGCACCCGTGTCGACGCGACCAAGTTCATCCGTCGCGTCGGCATCAACGGCCCCGAGATCCCGGACGGGTGGTGGGTGCTCCAGCAGCTCAACGGCGCGGCAGACCAGATCGGCGGCAAGCTCATGATCGCCGAGGACCTGGACACCGACTCGTGGATCACGCGCCCCTCGTCATCGGGTGGAGCCGGATTCGACTCGCAGTGGTGCTCGGGCTTCTACCCGAAGATGCGCCCTGCGCTGGTGACCTCCAGCGACGCGGACCGCAACATGTGGGATGTCCGCGACGCGATCGCGCTGAGCTACAACGGCAACTGGCTGCAGCGCGTCGTGTACACCGAGAGCCACGACGAGGTCGCGAACGGCCGGAGCCGCATCCCGGAGGAGATCTCGCCCGGCAACGCGGGAAGCCTGTGGGCCCGCAAGCGGTCGACCCTCGGCGCAGGCGTGGTGTTCACGACTCCGGGGATCCCCATGATCTTCCAGGGCCAGGAGTTCCTCGAGGACGAGTGGTTTCGCGACGACGTCGCGCTGGACTGGAACCGCGCACAGACCTATGCCGGCATCCTGCAGCTCTACCGCGACCTCATCGCGCTGCGGCGCAACTCCACGGGCCTGACGCGCGGACTGCGCGGCGCGAGCACCAACGTCTTCCACGTGAACAACACCAACAAGGTGATCGCGTGGCACCGCTGGAGCCAGGGCGGCGAGCGCGACGACACGGTGATCGTCTGCAACTTCAGCGCGACGCCGCTGGCGAACTACCGCATCGGCATGCCGCGGCCCGGACTGTGGCGCGTTCGGCTCAACAGCGACTGGACCGGCTACTCCTCGGACTACGCGAACCACCCGTGCTTCGACACCTCGACATCCCAGGTCGCGTGGGATGGCCTCTCGCAGAGCGCGCTCGTCTCGCTGGGCGCGTACAGCATCGCCGTCTTCTCGCAGGGCGCGCCCATGCGCGCCGAGGACATCAACCGCGACGGGCGGGTGGACGGGCTTGACCTCAGTGCGCTGCTGGCCAACTGGGGAGGCGCCGGCAGCGGCGACCTTGACGGCAACGGCCGGGTCGACGGCCTCGACCTTGCGCGCGTGCTGGCCGCCTGGGGCGCGTGAGTCCGCTGGTGCGCGCGATGCCCGGCGCGGGTCATCGCGAGCGCAGCGCGTTGCCGGCGCGGTCAAAGAGATGCAGGCCTTCGGTGCTCGCCTCGAGCTCGGCAGCCGAGCCCTCGCGCAGGCCCTCGGTGAGCATCGTCGCGCAGCGCGAGGTGATTCGCTGGCCGGCGCTCTCGATGACGACGTCCGCACGGTCGCCGTAGCGCTCGATTGCGACCACCGTCCCCGCAATCCGCACGCGGTGCTCGCTGCGGATGGCCGCGCTGTGGTCTGCGCCACGGCGATCGCCGCATGCCGGCTCGAGCCGGTCCGGACGGATCCCGAGCGCGCCCGCGGCTGCCAGGTTCGCGCCGCCCGATGGGGCGAGCGGAATCGACCCGCCGCTCCAGCGGAACGCTGGCGCGGCGGGCGGTCCCTCGACCGAGCCCTCGAGCACGTTGATCGTGGGCGTGCCGATGAAGGACGCCACAAAGCGGTTCGCGGGACTGCCGTACACCTCGGCGGGCGCGCCGACCTGCTGGATGCGCCCGTCCTTCATGACCACGATCCGGTCGGCGAGGCTCATCGCCTCCTCCTGGTCGTGCGTCACGTAGATCATGGTGGCCTTGAGCCTCCGGTGCAGGATCCGCAGCTCGGTGCGCATCTCGCCGCGCAGCTTCGCGTCGAGGTTCGAGAGCGGCTCGTCGAACAGGAACACTGCGGGGTCGCGCACGATCGCGCGGCCTACCGCCACGCGCTGGCGCTGCCCTCCCGACAGCTCGCGCGGCTTGCGGTGCAGCAGGGGCTCGATGCCGAGCATCGCCGCCGCGCTGCGGACTCGCTGGCGGATCGCGGCAGTCTCCTCGGCGCGTGCCCTGCGGTAGTCGCCGGACAGGATCGCCTTGAGCACGCTGGGGTAGAGCCTGCGGCGCTCGAGCCCGAACGACATGTTCGCGGCCACGCTCATGTGCGGGTAGAGCGCGTAGTTCTGGAAGACCATCGCGATGTTGCGGTCGCGCGGCGCCACGTCGTTCACGCGCCTCCCGCCAATCGCGATGTTGCCGCTCGTGGGATCCTCGAGGCCCGCGACCATGCGGAGCGTGGTGCTCTTGCCGCAGCCTGAGGGCCCGACAAGCACCACGAACTCGCCGTCGGCGATGTGCAGGTCGATGCCGTCCACGGCGCGCACGCCGCCGGGGAACGCCTTCACGAGCGAGGTGACGACGACGTCAGCCATGGGCGGTGAGTGTAGGAGCGCCTGTCATCCCTTGACCGCCCCGCGCGAGAGGCCCTCGACGAACGACCGCTGCGCCGCCACGAAGAGCGCGATGCACGGGAGCATGGTGACCAGGCTCGCGGCCATAAGCAGGTGCACTCGCTCGAGGCCGCCGTACTGGTTTCGGAAGGAGTTGAGCGCCACCGGCAGCGTCATCTGAGGGTCGCTGTGCAGGTAGATCAGCGGTCCCATGAAGTCGTTCCACGTCCAGATGAACGTGAAGACCGCGCAGATCGCGGTCACGGGCCTGCACAGCGGCAGCACGATGCGCCACCAGATCCCGATCCAGCCATGCCCATCGACGCGCGCAGCCTCGATGAGGCTCTCCGGGATCTGCGCGATGAACTGGCGGTACATGAAGATGAAGAATGCGCTGCCGAAGAACGCCGGCACCACCAGCGGCAGCAGGGAGTCGATCCACCCGAGCGACCTGAAGAGTATGAAGAGCGGGATGATCGTCACCTGCGCCGGCAGCATCATCGTGCCGAGCATGGCCAGGAACATGATGCGGTTCCCGCGGAATCGGGTGCGCGCGAAGGCGAGGCCCGCGAGGCTGCTCGAGATGACGGTGCCGGCAACGACCAGCGTCGTCACCACCACCGAGTTCGCGAAGCCATTGATGAAGCCCTGCCACTCCACGGTGCCCATCCGGCGCAGGGCGTCCGGATAGTTGCGCCACTGGGGATCGAGTGGCAGCAACGCGATGTCGCCGCCGGATATGGCGGCCCCGGCGCGCTGCGGGGTCTCGAGGCTGACCACCGCCATCCACCACAGCGGGAACAGCATGATCGCGCTGCCCGCAAGCAGGAGAGCCCACGCGACGATGCGCTGCCACAGGGGCGTGCCGCTCATGCGCGCATCCCCTCGTAGTGCACCCAGCGCGAGCTCGTGCGCAGGATCACCGCCGTGAGCGCGAGCACGACCACCAGCAGGATCCAGGCCATCGCGCTCGCATACCCCATGTCGTAGAAATCGAATCCCTGGTTGTACAGGTAGAGCACGTAGAAGCGCGTGAGGTCGCCCGGCTCGCCGCCGGTCATGATGAACGCCTGCGTGAACACCTGGAAGCTCGAGATGACGGCCATCACCAGGTTGAACAGGATGACCGGGGAGAGCATCGGCAGCGTCACGCTGCGGAATCGGCGCCAGGCGCCCGCCCCGTCGATCGCAGCCGCCTCCTGCAGGTCCGCAGGCACCTGCTGCAGGCCGGCGAGGTAGGTCATCATCGACCCGCCCACGAACCAGAGGCTCATGATCGCGAAGGCAGGCACACCCCATCGTGCGGCGTCCGCCCCAAACCACTCGGGCGGCGACAGGTCCGTCCTGGCGCCGACAAGTCCGGCACACCAGTTGATCAGCCCGCACACGGGTCCGAGGATCGAGTTGGCGAGGCCTCCATCGGCATCGAAGACCCACCGCCAGAGCACCGCCACGCCGACGCCCGCGAGCACGCTCGGCAGGTACCACGCCGCCCTGAACAGCGCAATGCCGCGTACGCGCATGTTCATCAGCAGCGCCGCCGCAAGCGCGAGCGCCTGTCCCGCCGGCACCGCAAGCAGCGCATAGAGCACGGTCACCTGAAGGCTCGTGCGCATGCGCCGGTCCGCCACGAGCAGCTGCTCGTAGTTGGCGAGGCCTGCCCACTCCGCCTGCGCCAGCGGCGACACGCCCTTCCACCGCGACAGCGAGAGCGCCAGGCTCAGCGCGACCGGAAACGCCATCAGCACCACGAATCCCAGGATCCAGGGGGACGCGAGCGCATATCCCGTCCGCTCCTCGCGCCTCTCACGCACGCTGAGCCCGCCGCCCCGTATCCACATCCACCAGGCCACGAGTGCTGCAGCCGCGACCCCGGCGCCGATCCACGTCAGCGCGGTCCATGGCATCGGGGGCATGGCATCGTTGGCGAGCGGACCGTCGCGGCGCGTGCGCCAGTCGCCCTCGAAGTTGGCGATCGCCTGCGCAAGCGGGAGGTCGGCGGTCTTCAGGCCCTGATCGAGCCGTGACCCGAGCAGCGACTCGAACATCGGATCCGCGGGCCACTCGACGACCTGCGCGCGCTCGGCCGCCGCGAGGTATCCCGCATCGTTGTCGGGCTCCTGCGCAGGGTCGTTGAATGATGCGCTGCGTGCCGCATCGCGGATCGTCGGGATCGCCAGCCCAAGCGACGCGATCCGGCGCTGCGCATCGTCACCGGACAGTGCGCGCACGAGCGCCCACGCGGCCTCGGGGTGCCTCGACTGCGCCGACACGCTCCACGACACCGTCAGCACGATGTTGGCGTCCGTCTTGCCGCGCGGCAGCGACACGAAGTCCCACGCGAATCCTCCAGGCTCGCCCGGCGGGGGGATCTTGCGGTAGCTCGGCACGACCCATCGCCCGAAGGGACCGGCCATGCCGACGTTTCCCGTGAGGAACACGGTGGCGCCCGTCGCGATCTTGCTCTTGCCGCTGGTGAGGGTGCCGCTCTCGTCGTGCCGCCACGCGCGCAGCCGCTCGAGCGCTGCGACGACCGCAGGGTCCGAGGTCCTGAGGTCGTCAAAGCTCTCGCCCTTGACGTCGAGCCCCTCCGTCATCAGGTACGCGCGCACCATCGGAGGCCACGTCACGAACTCGCTGCCGGTGACGCCCGGAAGCTTCCCGATCGCGCGCGCCGCCGCGATGTAGTCGTCCCATGTCCACCCCTCGCGCGGCGGCTCGATCCCTGCCTTGCGGAAGAGGTCGAGGTTCACGTAGAAGCCGACCGTGGTGAAGTCCTTGGGGATCCCGTAGAGCGGACCGGTCCCGGTGCGCGACCCGTCGTAGCGGAATGCGTCCACTGTCGCGGGAAAGAAGGCGTCGAGGTCGAGGCGCCCCTTCGCGTCCGATTCGGCATCGGCCGCAATGAAGTCGTCGAGTGGACGCAGCAGCCCGAGCTCCACGAAGGAGGGCACTCGCTCGTTGCCGACGTAGAAGACGTCCGGCGGCTCGCCGGATGCCTGCATGGTCTGCAGCTTCGTGTAGAAGCTGAGGGCATCGCCGGGATTGATGCGTCGCACCCGGATGTTGGGGTGATCAGCCTCGAAGCGCCGCAGCGCATCGACAACGATCGCATCCTCCTCGGGACCGCCCTCGCCAGACCAGTGCATCACGGTCAGCTCGATGCGGCCGTCATCCTCCCAGAGGCGCGAAGCCTCCCGAATCCCGACATGCGCAAAGGCCCACAGGACGGTTGCGGCCGCCGCCGCGGCGAGTGCAGCGCGGAGAGTCCAGCCGATCGCCGCACGCATGGACACCTAGTATATGTGCCCCATGCGCCTGACCCTGCGTGCCACCATCGCCGCTGCGCTGTGCGCGCTGCCGACCATCGGCGCGCAGTCCGCGAAGGCGCCGGCGCCTCGATGGCCGCCTGCGGCGCCGGCCGCGAAGAGCACCGTGGCGCTCGATGCGGCATCGCGACCGCCGAGCGTCGAGGTCAGGGCCCGTCCTGATGGCGCATTCGACTGCGTGTTCGCGTACCAGCCGCCGTCCCCGGTGGCGCGCGTCAACCTCGCGGGTGACTTCAACGGATGGAACACGGGCGCGACGCCCATGACGCGCGGTGACGATGGCGTGTGGCGCGCGTCGGTCACCCTGCAGCCAGGCGCGCGCCTGTACAAGTTCGTCGTCGACGGGGACCGCTGGACGCAGGATCCGCGCAACCAGGACCGCGAGCCCGATGGCCACGGCGGATCCAACAGCGTGGTGCGCCTCGGTCCGGAGGCCAACCTGCGCGGCGCGAAGGCCAGGCGCGGCGATGGCCTGATCGAGGGTGCGGGCATCAGCCATGTGCCCCAGCGCGCGCAGAGCGTGCAGTGGCTGCCGGACGGACGGCTGCTCGTGCGCGTGCGGACGCTCGCAGGCGATGTGGAGCGCGTGCAGCTTGCGATGCGCGGCTCGCCCGCAGTCGCCATGCGGTGCATCGGCGACGAGGACGGTTTTTCGTGGTGGGAGGTGCCTCTGGCGATGCCGCCGAAGGTCACCGAGTACACCTTCATCTTCAGCGACGGAGCCAACAGCGTGCGTGACCCCCGTGTGTACTCGTTGGACCCTTCGGAGCGTCCGAAGTTCAGGACGCCTGACTGGGCCAAGGACGCGATCTGGTACCAGATCATGCCCGACCGCTTCCGCAGCGGCTCGCGCGAGAACGATCCTGATCCCGTGCGGCCGTGGACCAGCGAGTGGTACGCGCCGAGCCCATGGGAGGGCAAGGACGGCCAGTCCTTCTACAAGTGGTTCGTGTTCTCGCGCCTGTACGGCGGCGACCTCCAGGGGCTGCGCGAGAAGCTTGGCTACCTGAAGGAACTCGGCATCAACGCCATCTACTTCAACCCGGTCTTCCAGGCCCCGAGCCACCACAAGTACAACGCGACCAACTTCCTGCACATCGACGAGCACTTCGGCACGCGCGGCGACTACGCGAAGGTCGAGGCCGCAGAGGACCTGCGCGACCCGAGGACGTGGACCTGGACGCCGACCGACCAGCTCTTCCTGCAGTTCCTCAAGGAATGCAAGTCGGCCGGCATCCGCGTGATCGTCGACGGCGTCTTCAACCACGTCGGCACGACGCACCCCGCATTCCGCGACGTGAAGGAGCGGGGCCAGGCGAGCCCGTACGCCGACTGGTTCAGCGTGCGGTCGTGGCAGCCATTCGAGTACGACGGGTGGGCCGGCTTCGGCGAGCTCCCGGTGTTCCGCAAGAACGACCGCGGCTTCGCGAGCGAGGCCGTCAAGAAGCACATCTTCGACGTGACGCGCCGGTGGATGGACCCCAACGGCGACGGTGACCCCTCGGACGGCATCGACGGCTGGCGGCTTGACGTGCCCAACGAGGTGCCGATGCCGTTCTGGGAGGAGTGGCGCGACTTCGTGAAGTCGATCAACCCTGATGCGTACATCGTGGGCGAGATCTGGCGACGTGCGGACGACTGGCTCGACGGTCGCACCTTTGATGCGGTGATGAACTACCCGTTCGCGGAGGGCATGATCCGGTGGGTCGGCGATCGCGAGCGCAAGATCACGGCGAGCGAGCTCGACCGCCGGCTCGCCGAGCTGCGGCGCGCATATCCCTCCGAGGCGACGTATGCGCTGCAGAACCTCGTGGACAGCCACGACACGGACCGGCTCGTGTCCAAGCTCAAGAACCCGGACCGCGAGTACGACCGCGGCAACCGGGAGCAGGACGAGGGTGTCGTCTACGACGCGTCGAAGCCAGGGCCCGAGGAGTACCGCAAGGCGCGCCTCATCGCGCTTGCGCAGATGACGTACGTGGGTGCGCCGATGATCTACTACGGCGACGAGGTGGGCATGTGGGGCTCGGACGACCCGACGAACAGGAAGCCGATGCTCTGGAAGGACCTCGAGCCGTACGAGAAGCCCGAGGACAACAGGTTCATGCCGGAGCAGCACGAGCACTACCGGCGTGCGATCGCCCTCAGGCGCGCGCACCCGGCGCTGCGCACCGGGTCGTTCGAGACCGTGCTGTGCGACGATGCGCAGGACGTCTGGATCTTCCTCCGCGAGACGCCCGACGAGCGGATGCTCGTGGCGCTCAACGCCTCGGGCAAGGAAGCGCGGGTGGACCTCACGACGGCCACGGACGGCAGGCTCGGCGGCCGCTGGCGCAGCGTGTGGGGCGCGGAGGGCGCGAGCGTCGGCGATGCGGAGTTCCCGCGCATCAGCGTGCCTGCCCGCGACGGGCGCGTGTGGGTGCAGGAGCGCTAGTCGCCTCGATGGCCGAAGCAGGCATCCCCCGCACAGGAGCCCTTGGCGATGGCATCACGCCGCAGCGCAATCCGCACCAGCCCGCCGAGCCCCGTCACGGCACGCCGCAGCGCAGGCGTGCTGCTGCACGCGAGCAGCCTTGACTCGCCGCATGCGGTAGGCGACCTCGGGCCGGCCGCTCATGCGTTCGCCGAATGGTGCGCATCGACGGGCATCGCCTGGTGGCAGATGCTCCCGATCGGTCCGGTCGGGCCGGGCGACTCGCCATACTCGAGCACGTCCAGCTTCGCGGGCGAGCCGCTGCTGATCTCGCTGGACCTGCTCGCCGATGAAGGGCTCCTGCCTTCCCGAGCGGTGCGCGCGGCAGCGGTGGCCTGCGCGAAGGCTTCGCGGGCGCTGGCTGCGCGCGGCCCTCTCGCGCGCACGGACTGGCGCGTGGCGCGCGCGGTCAAGTTGCCGCTGCTCGCCGAGGCGGCGCGCGCATTCGACTCTGCGGGCGGGTTCCGCTCACGTGACTACCGCGACTTCGCGCGCCGGGAGCGCGCGTGGCTCGAGGACTGGGTGAGGTTCGCGTCGGGCCGCAGCGGCGATGGCATGCGGCACCGGTTCATGCAGTGGGCGTTCGACGCGCAGTGGCGCGCGCTGCGCGAGCGGTGCCGCGCGCGCGGGGTGTCCCTGCTCGGCGACATCCCGATCTTCGTCACGCTCGATTCGGCAGACGTCGGAGCCTCGCCCAGCCTCTTCCGGCTCAACGGGCGAGGACGGCCCGAGGTGGTCTCGGGATGCCCGCCCGACTGCTTCAGCGCCGATGGCCAGCTGTGGGGCCACCCCCACTACAGGTGGAGCGCGCACCGCGCGCAGCGTTTCAGCTGGTGGGTGGAGCGCGTGTCTGCGACGATGCGCCGCTTCGATGCGGCGCGCATCGACCACTTCATCGGATTCCATCACGCGTACGAGATCCCCGCAGGCGCATCCACGGCGCGCCGCGGCACGTGGAGGCCGCAGGCTGGACAGGAGGTGCTGCAGGCGGTGCGGCGTGCGCTGGGCACCGTGCCGCTCGTCGCGGAGGACCTCGGCGCGGTCACTCCGGGCGTCATCGCGCTGCGCGAGCAGTTCGGGCTGCCGGGCATGAAGCTGCTGCACCATGCCTTCGGGCATGACGGATCCGCGGACCTCCCGCACCAGCACCCGAGGAACTGCGTCGCCTACACGGGCACGCACGACAACGACACGACGGTGGGCTGGTGGCGGACGCTCGACGCTGCGGCGAGGCGGCGCTGCCGCGCGGTCTGCGGACCAGAAGTCTCGCGCGCGCCGCACCGCGCGCTCTCGCGCGTGCTCATG
>JBIIIL010000207.1:0-4745 GCA_044234825.1 Phycisphaerales bacterium | reverse complement strand
GCCCAAGGCCAGTGCCGCCCTGCTCTCGGCTACGTGCCTTGTCCACGCGGTAGAAGCGCTCGAAGATGCGGTGCAGGTGCCGTTCCGGGATCCCCGGTCCCTGGTCCGCGACCGCGATCTCGGCGCAATCGCGGTCCTTGGCGACCCGGATCTGCACCTCGGAACCCTCTGCCGAGAACTTCACCGCGTTGGACACAAGGTTGCCGATGGCCTGCAGCGCGAGTCGCCGGTCGGCCATCACCGTCAGGTTCGACGGCGCGCCCACGCTCAGCCGCACGTGACGGGCCGCAGCGGGCGGCCCGAGCTCCTCGAGAACCTCGGCGATCACATCATCGACCGCGATGGGATGCATGTCGATCTGCTCGGCGTGCCCGGGCTGCTCGAGGAACGACAGCAGCAGGATGTCCTCCACAAGGGCGGCGAGCCGCTGGGCATTCCGCTGAATCACCTCGACGAAGCGGCGCGCCTGCGCGACATCCCCGAAGCCCACCTCCTGAAGCGTCTCCGCGTAGCCCTTGATGTTGGTGATCGGCGTGCGCAGCTCGTGAGAGACGTTGGCGGCGAAGTCCGTGCGCATCGACTCGAGCCGCCGCAGCCGCGTGACATCCTCGATCAGGATGATCATGCCGTCGATGCGTCCATCCGTGTGGCGCAGCGGCTCCGCGGCAGCCACGACCGCAGCCGCGCCAGCGCCCTGGAGCTCGAGTTCCACGGGACGCGGGCCGTCGTTGAGCGGGCGGCCGTCTGACGGCCTTGCAGCGGCGTCCTCCCGTTCCGCGCCTGTGAAGGACTCCTCGACGAAGCTGAGCAGCTCGGGGTCGCGGACGCACTCCGCGAGAAGGCGCCCACGGATGGCTGTGCCCGAAACCCCGAGGATCCGCTCCGCAGCCGCATTGGTGCTGCGCACGCGGCGCTGCGCGTCAAGCGACAGGAGCCCGGTCCCGAGTGCGCCAAGCGTGGCGCGGAGCTCGTCGCGCTCGTCCTCCGCGCGGGCGAGCGTCTCGGCGAAGCCGCGCTGCGCACGCAAGGCCGCACGCATGACCCGCGACGCATCGTTCTCGCCCGGCATGCGGGCGCGTGCGGCGATGTCGCCGTCGCCGATCCGCACCAGCAGGTCGGTGACCGCCGACAGCTCGCGCTGCCTCCGCGCGCGGCCCGCGACCCACGCCGTGAGCGCCCCGCATGCGGCAATCACCGCTCCTGCCTCCGCGCGCGCGGTCCATAGGGCTGTCGCCAAGCCCGCGGCGACAGCCACGGCGCCAAGGGCGCGCACCAGCGCGAGAAGCATGGACGTCCGGTCCGGACGCATCCGCGAAGGCTACGCGGTCGGAGGCGCGGCGCTCGCAGGGGCCTCTTCCGAGAACCGGTAGCCCACGCCGCGCACCGTCTCGATGGCGTCGCCGAGCGGGCCGAGCTTGCGCCTCACCGCGGTGACGTGGACGTCGACGGTCCGTGGCGAGAGCACCGTGGATCGCCCATGCACCGCGGCGATGATCTGGTCTCGCGTGCGCACGAAGCCAGGCTTCTGCGCGAGGAACTCAAGCAGCGCGAACTCGGTCACGGTGAAGTCGGCGAGGGATCCGTCCACTGTGATCGCATGCCGCGCGGCGTCGATCACGAGCCGGCCATCGAGCAGCGCGCGCCGGTCAGGGTTCTCGTCCGTGCCCGGCGCCTGGCTGCGGCGCAGCACTGCGCGGACTCGCGCAAGCAGCACGCGCGGGCTGAAGGGCTTCGTGACGTAGTCGTCCGCGCCCATCTCGATGCCGGCGACGATGTCGCTCTCGGCGCCGCGCGCCGTCAGCATCACGACAGGGACGTCCCGCGTCTCGCGGTCCTGCTTGAGACGACGGCACACCTCGAGCCCGTCGAGGTCTGGCAGCATGAGGTCGAGCAGGATGATGTCGGGCTTGGCGTGACGCACCACGTCAAGCGCCTTGCGGCCGCTCTTGACCGCCTGTGCCGTGATGCCCTCGCGCTCGAGGTGGAACTGCACGAGCTCGGAGATCTCCGACTCGTCCTCGACGATCAGTGCGACAGGTTGTGGCACAGTGGGGCTCCGATGGGGGTGCGGTGCATGCGGAGCCGATTATCCGCAGTCGACCGGCCCCGAGGGGGCTCGCAATGTGAAGATTCGGTGTGAACGTGCGAGGGAGCCGTCGATCAGGCGCCGGGTCTGGCGTCCCGTGACGCGCGCCAGCGTGATGCACACGCCGTCATCCGCCGCCGCGCCGAGCGCTGCCATCGCGAGGGCCTCGCGAGCCTGCGTCGCGATGCCGATCGCATCGGTGACGTCGAGCGTGGCCCCACGGGATGCGGCGTGGCGCGCCAGCGCACGCATCAGCGCCGCATTCCTCGTGCCGCCGCCGGCGGCGAACCATGCGCAGGCGCCGTGCGCCCCCACAACCTGGGCGATCGTTGTCGCGACCGCGTCCGCGAGCGTCGCCAGCGCGTCCTCGGCTGCAAGCGCGGCGGTGAGGTCCGCGAGGCCGATGCACTCGTGCGCCGATCCGAGCGACCGCCCGGGGCCGTGCTGTGAAGTCAGGAGGCGCGCGATCTGCGCTGCGATTGCGCCATCTGCGCGGCCACGGAGCGCACATGCGCCGCCGGCATCGAATGGCTGGCCGGTGCGTGAGGCGCTCGCATGGTCGAGCAGCTGGTTGCACAGGCACACGTCAAAGCCCTCCGTGAGTTCTGGTGGGGCGCCGGCAGGCAGGATGGTCGCGTTGCAGAAACCGCCGAGGTTGATGATCGCGCGCGCGCGCGGCGCCTCGCCGCGGTCGCGCATCAGGAGCCAGTCCGCAAGCGGCGTGATCGGTGCGCCCTCGCCTCCTTCAGCCAGGTCCGCGGCGCGCAGGTCGGCGATCACGTCGCAGTCGAGCGCGGCGGCGAGTACGGCAGGCGATGCGAGCTGCCACGACAGCGGCGGCGCATGGTGGATCGTCTGCCCGTGCATCACGACCAGGTCAGGCTGGCCGGCCTGCTCCAGCATGCTGCGAATCAGTTCGGCGTGCAGCAGCGCGAGGTCGCGCGAGAGCGACGCGATCGCGGCGGCCGTCATCGCGGCGCCGCGCTGCAGCGCGCGGACCGGCTCGGCGAGGCGACCGTACGGTGCGGAGGCGAACGCGACGGTCTCATGCACCGCGTCGAGCCCGCGCCCGAGGATCCGGACCGCCGCCGCATCGATGCCATCCGCGCTGGTGCCGCTCATGCAGCCGACGACGGTCCGGGCAGCCGGGAAAGTGGGCATGCCGGCATTCTCGCCGCGGATATCCTCGCGCGCCACACATGCCAAGGCGCGTGCTCATCACTGGTGGAGCGGGATTCCTGGGTTCGCACCTCTGCGAGCGCTTCGTGGCCCGGGGGGACGAGGTCACCTGCCTCGACAACCTGTTCACGAGCCAGCGCTCCAACATTGCGCACCTCGTCGGAAAGCCCAACTTCGAGTTCGTCCGCCACGACGTGACCGAGCCGTTCCGGTTCGAGGTCGACGAGATCTGGAACCTTGCGTGTCCGGCTGCGCCAGGCCACTACCAGTACAACCCGATCAAGACCGTCAAGACGAGCTTCCTCGGGGCGATGCATTCGCTCGGGCTCGCCAAGCGCCTCAGGTGCAAGCTGCTGCACACCTCCACCAGCGAGGTCTACGGCGATCCCGATGTGGATCCGCAGCCGGAGTCGTACCGCGGCAATGTCAATCCCATCGGGCCGCGCGCGTGCTACGACGAGGGCAAGCGCGTGGCCGAGACGCTCATGTCCGACTACCGGCGCATGCACCGCCTGCCGGTCAAGGTCGTGCGCATCTTCAACACCTACGGGCCGCGCATGCATCCCTTCGACGGGCGCGTGGTGAGCAACTTCATCAGGCAGGCGCTCGCAGGCGAGGACATCACGATCTACGGCGACGGGTCCCAGACGCGCTCCTTCTGCTTCGTGGATGACCTCGTCGAGGCGATGGTGCGGATGATGGACACGACGCCGGATGACTTCTGGGGTCCGGTCAACATCGGGAACGAGCATGAGTTCACGATCCGCGAGCTCGCGGAGCACGTGGTGCGCATCAGCGGATCGCGGTCGAAGATCGTGCAGTCGCGGGCGCTGCCGCAGGACGACCCCAAGCAGCGCCGGCCTGACTGCTCGCTGGCGCGGGAGCGCCTCGGGGGCTGGACGGCGGCGGTGCCCCTGGAGGAGGGGCTCGCGCGCACGATCGCCTGGTTCAAGTCCGTGGACCTCCGGAGCTTCCGGGCGCCTACGCCGAACTTCTGAGCGCCCTCAACTCACGGGACCGCTCAGCCCCTGACGTCTCGGGGGGATCGTCGGGGTCTTCTCAGGGTCGTCTTGGGCGCGGCGGGACCCGCGGAGTGTTGTGGCGTGGACTTTTGGGCAGGCATGGTGCCCAGCCGGCTTGGGTGCGCTAGGGTGGCATCTGGGTGGACCCAAAAATCTACCGAACAGATCTTGACAGAACCGATCACACTGGGGAACCTAACAGACACCTATCACAGAGACGAGCACAGGGCTCGGCATCACACCAAGGAAGGACACACAAGCCAATGGTCAGCAACGGAACGAAGACCCCCGCAACGAAGAACGCAAGCCCCACCTCCGGCAGTGCCCACGGCACGCCCGGAAGGTCGAGCACCCCGGCAGGAGGCCCCGCGTCAGCCGCCACCGTGTCGGCGCCGGCAACCGCCTCGGCGTCAGCAATCGCTGGAGGACGGCTGTCCGAGGCCATGCCAACCGATGCA
>JBIIIL010000206.1:0-4749 GCA_044234825.1 Phycisphaerales bacterium | reverse complement strand
GCGCGCTGCACCACGCGGACCGCCAGCAAGGCTCGCGTCATCAATGCCCACGACCCGGACCGTGATGAGCTTGCCGTCGGGAAGGCGCGCCTTCAGGTAGTTCTTGTACAGCGGCACCGCCCACGCCACCCCGTCGATGCCCCGAACACGGGAGAGCGCCGTCTGGAGCAGCGGCTTGCTGTCCTCGCTCATGTCGACCTGATCGTCCATCACCCAGAGGTCGTGCCCGTCGCTGTCGAGTATCCACGAGCCGGTGCGGTCGGCGTACCCGGTGAAGATGGAGGCCTGCTGCACGACCAGCAACGACGCGAACACGAGCCCCGCGACCAGGCTCAGGTACTTGAGGCGGTCGCCGATCAGCATCCTGTAGGCGAGACGATCGAGCGGACGCATGGGCGCGGGACCCGGCGACGGGTGTAGGCAGTGTACACTTTAATGTTGACACCGTCTACACGGCTGTTCACGCCTGCTTCATGCGACGCAAGCCACCCACGCGATACCACCACGGCGACCTGCGCCAGGCGCTCGTCGAGGGCGCCCTGCGGCTCCTGCAGACGCGCACTTCCGCGGAGCTCTCGCTTCGATCGGTCGCACGCCTGGCTGGCGTGTCACCTAATGCGCCGTACCGGCACTTCGAGTCCAAGGACGCCCTTCTCGCCTCGGTGGCTGAGGAGGGATTCCGCCGGCTGACCGCCATCACCGCCGCAGCCAAGGGCCCCCCGCGCAGGCGCCTCGGCCTCATGGCCACCGCCTACGTGCGCTTCGCGACCGACAATCCACGCCTGTACGGCCTCATGTTCGGTCCGGCACTGAACGGATGGGAGCGGTACGAGGGCCTCGTCGCCGCCGGTGACGCAAGCTTTCAGGTGGTGGTCGACGCAGTGGCCCACGCCACCGGCGCCGACATGGACCGCGCGGCCCGCGACGCGATCCTCGCCTGGTCTGCCGTGCACGGATATGCCATGCTGGCCATCGACGGACACCTGAAGTCGTGCTCGGTGCAGCCGCTCCCGCCGCCCGAGGCGCTCGCTCGGATCATCACCGCAAGGCGAGGCGGCACCGGCTGATCACACTTCGCGGCGCGGAGCTGCCGGTCCGACGCAACTGCGTCACTTGGTGCCTGCGGGCGGGGCCGGGGCAGCAGGCGCCTTCGGGGCCTGAGCGCCACCGGCCGGAGCTGCGGGCGACTTCGGCGCATCGCGCAGCGTCCTGATCTCCGCGGGGAGCGCGAAGTCGTCGGCCTTGACGGCGTTCCACTCCACCTTCTCGACCGTCATGACCTGCTGCTGGCCCATGACCTTCGTGACCATCCGCGTGGCGACCTTGACGCCGTCGAAGTCCTTGTACTCGTCGTTGACGATGGTGACAGGCAAGTCACCCATGGGAGTGGAGGTGGACATTGACATGCCCTTCATCAGGCCGGAGTCCCTCTCGTAGTAGCTCATCGCATCGGTGCCGTCGGTCCAAGTCGTGCGCACCTGCCAGCACGGCGTGCCCTCAAACTCGAAGAGGCCGAGGGTCTCCGCCTTGCCCGGGTCCCGGGCAAGGTCGAGATCGCGCCGGAAGTTGCCGTCGCGCTTGAGCTGTGCGACCTGCTGCTCGTCCATGAGCGATGGCCCGCGCATGGGGTCCATCGACCAGCCGGTGGTGCCGTCGAATCCCGATGCAGTCTTGCCGATGCCTGGCAGGTCCAACTCGACGAGCACCATCGAGGGCACCATCGACGTCGTCTTCATGGTGCCCTTGAGGCCTGCAGCAGGGACTTCCATCGCACCCTCGGTCTTCATGCCGGTCTTGGCCTCCCACGCCTTATCGCCGCCGACGGCTGCCAGATGCTTGGCGAAGATGTCCTTTGCGGATGGCATGGCGCCCTCGTGCGCGAGCTTGCGCGGACCCGCTGGCGCGGCGGGCATCGCGGGCGCTGCTGGCGTGGCCGGAGGAGTCGCGGGCTTGGCTGGCGCAGCAGGAGCCTGGGCGTGCGCTGCCGCAAGGACGAGCGAAGAGGCAAACAGTGTGGCGATGGTGCGGGTGCGAAGCTTCATGGGGTGTCCTTGGGTTGGGGGTCGTTGCTGGTCTCGGTACGTTCGTCAGGATTCGGCGCACGCGGTGCGCGGCGCGTAGAGGCGATCCACCGCACAGCCTCGGCGAGCGCGGGGTCGCCCTCGCGCACGTAGTCGGCTCGGCCGTAGGGATGGTCGTTGTCGGGATGCACGCCTGAGGCCTCGAGCGCTGTGCCGTCCGGCAACCGGTAGTCGGCGAAGGCGTGCAGGAAGATGTCGCCGTTTGGCAGCGGTGTCATGATCGCCGGGAGCGCTGCGCCTGCGGTACGCGCACCGAAGATGCGCGCGCGCCCGAGATGCTGCAGGCCGCCAGCGAAGATCTCAGTCGTGCTTGCGCTGCGCTCATCCACGAGAATGGCGAGCGGTCCGGCATAGGGCTCGACCGGCCGGCCCTGCGAGTCGGTGCGGCGCGGGTTTGTCACGAAGGTGAGCCTCGTATCGCGTGTGCGCATCTCACCGAGCCGTTCCGGTGCGGCCGTGAAGTGGCCTGCGATCCCCATTGACATCGCGCCGATCCCGCCGGGGTTCCCGCGCAGGTCCAGGATGATGCCATCGGCCGAGCGCAGGTCGTCCATCGCCGCGTCGAAGGGCTTCATGACGGGGATGAGCCAGATGTTGAAGGAGATGATGCCGATCTCGTGCGTTGCCGCGCCCCAGCGCTCGCGCTCAGCCTCGCCGAGGCGGCGCCACGTGAGCTCGGCAGGTGCAGCCGGCAGCGTGCCAAACTTGGCGCGGGGGCGCTCGTCCAGCGCATAGGTGACGAGCAGCTCCTGGGTCTGGCCGCCCTGACCCTCGACGAGCCATGCGCGTGTCTCGCCGGGGTTGCCCGAGGCACGCGACTGCGCAGCGACTGCGCGCTCGTAGCGCTCGAGCCCCTCGCCCGCCGGCAATCGCGCACCGACCGCCTGCCCGTCGATGGACACCACGCGCATGCCGGGCTCAAGTCCTGCGGCCTCGCCGGCGGACCCAGGCTCCACAGCCACGGCGATTGCGTCGAAGCCACCTCCGTCCGCGGATGGGAAGATCGAAAGGGTGACGCCCGAGCGGCCCTCGCGCAGCACCGGCGCCTCGGGTGCGGCGGACGAGAGCTCGCCCGGGATGATCGCGAAGTGGCTTTGGCCAAGCCGCGCGAGCGCGCCCTCGAGAACCGACCTGAGCGCATCATTGTCGGCAGCCGCCTCGGCCTTCGGGAGGAACTCCTCGCGCGCAGCGTCCCACTGCGCACCAACCGCCTGCGGATCCCAGTGCGAGTCGCGCACGATGATCCACATCGCATCGAACGTCTCGGCGTTGCGGGCACGCACGGCCGGGTCGACCGCTGGCGCAGCGCGCTGGCGGACGGCATCGCGTGATGCGCAGGCCATCAGTGCGGCCATCGCGCCCGCGAGCCCAAGCATCGACAGGGTTCTGGCGCTCATTGGGACCGCCTCGGCATGCGTGTCGACGCGCGAGCCTTTGAGCGCAGCGCTGCGCGTGACTTTGCGCGAGCTGTCCGATCAGGTCCAGCCCGGCGCGTCACCGGAGACGCGATCGCGAACACCTCGTACAGATCGCCCGTACGGTCGACGCGGCCTCGCTCGAGAAGACGGTTCATGCGGATGATCAGCGTGCGCAGCTCGTCGAAGCTTGCCGGAGTGAGCCACGACGTGACGTGCATGATGGTGAAGTTCCGTGCATCGCTCTCGCAGTGGATGCGCCCAGCCGCCGCGGACGACCGGAGCGCACGAATCGACGACTTCGCGAGCGCCTGCGCAGTCCGGACGATGGCATCTCGCGCATCCGAGGATGCGCGCCGGGACACGCGCGGCGCCACGAAGTCGTTGGCTGCCGCGTCATAGAGACGCTCGACGCTCCGTCCCCTCGCGCGCGTGCCTGCCTCACGCAGGAACCTGGATCGCACCAGCACCGCAACATGCCGGTAGAGGCCGTCCGCTGGCCTGCCGGTGTCGCGCGCCACGTCAGCAATCGAGCACGGTCCGAGCTTCTGCATCGAGTCGACGATCTCTCGCCGCACGGGCGAGAGGATGGCCTCCCATGCCTTGATTGAGCCGATTCGGATGCAGGCGGGGCGCGGCATCAGCGCAGGAGGCTACCGACCATTGACATGTCGTGCAATCTGTCAATGACGCACAGCGATGCGCATCCCCCAATCAGGGCACGTGTCGCCCGCAGCGGGGCACGCGCCATGGCGACAGCGCCCCAGTCCCCGCGCCGTCACTTTGGGGGCGATGCTGCGGGTACAGCGGGCGCCGCTGCGGGAGCAGTCGTCGCCGGCGAATCCGCCGCGGGAGCGGGCGTCGCCGCAGGAGCGGACGCATCTGCGAGAGGCACAGCCGTCGCAGCCTCTCCGCGGCGGCGGATCGGCACCTGAACCTCAGACCACCGCCAGTTCGGGTCGACGAACGGGCCGTTGTAGATGAACATCCGTGGGTCGCCTGCGACCTCCCACTCGTCCTGGCCCTTCAGCCAGGTCCGCAGCGTGTCGAACTCCTGGGCCGCATCGAACGCACCCTTGGCTCCGATGCTGAGCACGGTCACTGCTGCCGCGTCGCGCACGACGATGTTGCCGTCCTCGCCGACAGGCCCCTGCTTGGCCGAGCGGTACAGGAAGCTCATCTTGGTCTCGCCCTGCTCAGCCGGCTCGTCCTTCATGAAGTCCTTGTAGAGACCGGGATAGTCCATCTCGACC
>JBIIIL010000297.1:0-2753 GCA_044234825.1 Phycisphaerales bacterium | reverse complement strand
AATGATCCTCGCGCGCCAGTTGTCGTTGCCCACATCAAGCGGGTCGTCGTAGTTCGGGGTGGTCGGATCGATCACATTGGCCACGCACGTCACAAGCGACGCATCGAAGCAGTTGACGTTGATCCACCAGTCGCCGGTGCATGGGCTGAACGAGGTGTCGGTGTCCAGGCCGCCCGTGGCGGTCGAGTGCTCCGTGATCGTGATGATCGTGCCCGCGCGCAGGTCAGCCCAGAGGGGCGACTGCGAGAAGGTGATCTCCCCCTGCGGCGTGGTGCCGGTGCCCCACCAGATGTTGGTGCCGTCGGCATCGGTCGCCTGCAGCTCGGCCCACTGGATCTTCCAGCCCCGGATGTCCGCGTGATCGACGGTGACCACGAGCTCGATCCAGTCGCCGCCATTGCCGAGCACGCGGCCCAAGAACGAGTCATCGTCGGTCGCGCACGCGGCGCCACCCGGCCCATCCGGGGTCGGGCAGGCGGTCGTTGCGGCATCGGGATTGTTGAGCCACTTGGTGCTGCCGACGCAGTTCCACTCATTGAGGATGAGGTCCGCGGCCGACGCATCAGCGCCTAGCGCGGTCGCGACTGCGGCGAGCGCCGCGGCGGTCAGGGTCGGGCACTTTCGGGGCGTCAGTCGGCTCATGGCGAGGGACCTCTCTGGAGTTCAGCGATCGGGGACCGGACAACGGGCCGCATTTGCCGAAGCCCAACGTAGTTCGCGCTGCACCAAACCCCTCACAAGGTCCTGTTCAAGTTCTGCAAAGATTGTGTGCAGATGGCCATGAGCCCTAGCCTCCTCGCCCATGCCACGAGACGCGATCGTCGCCATTCCTCTGACGCTGCTGGCATCAGTCACTCCGCCGCTCGCAGGCACGCAACCGGGCGACCCGGTTCAGGTACGAGTCGTGGGGTCGTGCAGGACCGGGCCCCCGAATGTGTCGGCGTGCGAGATCGCCGCATGGCAGCCTTCGGGACCTCGCCTGCTTGTCACGAGCGCCGCCGCCGGACTGGTGCCGGTTCAGACAGGCAGCGGAGTGCCCTTTGCTCCTGCGGACCCGATTCCCATGAAGGGCATCAGCAGCGTCGCAGTCCATGGAGAATGGGTCGCGGTCTGCAGGGGCGCGTCGAACTCCTCTGCCGCCGGCGAAGTCGCCATCCTCGATCACAGCCTGAAGGAGGTGGCCACTGTGCCCGTGGGGTACGGGCCCGACATGCTGACCTTCACGCCCGACGGCCGCACGCTGCTCGTGGCGAATGAGGCTGAGCCGAGCGAGGACGGGACGATTGACCAACCGGGCACGGTGTCGATCATCGACCTCGCCGGTGGCGCGTCGAAGGCGTCAGTGCGCCACGTGACATTCGATGAGTTTGAGGGCCAGCGAGGCGCTCTCGCCGCACGGGGCCTGCACGCGCCGATGCCGGGCCGATCGATGTGCCAGCAGCTCGAGCCGGAGTACATCGCCGCAAGCCCAGATGGGCGGTGGGCATTCGTGGCCCTGCAGGAGGCGAATGCGATCGCCATCATCGATGTGGCCAATGCCCGCTGCATCGCGATCGAGCCGCTAGGCCTGAAGGACTTCGGCGCCCCAGGCATCGGTCTCGACCCTTCGGACAAGGATGGTGGCCCAGCCATCGCGTGCTGGCCAGTGCACGGCCTCTACCAGCCCGACTCGCTTGCATGCTTCATGCACGGCGACGAGCTCTACGTGGCCTCGGCCAACGAGGGCGAGCCCCGAGAGCATGCCTTCTGGAGCGAGGTGCGCCGCATCTCGGAGCTGAAGCATCGCGACGGCACATCGCCCGCGCTCGATCACGCCGCGTTCCCGGCGAGCGCGCCTGCGGATGCCTCAGGCACAGGACCAGCCCGGACGCCTGCCGCCCTCGTGTCCGAGGCCGGAGCCGGGCGCCTGCAGGTGTCTGCTGCTGCCGGCGATACCGACGGTGACGGCGACTACGACCGGCTGGTGACGTTTGGTGGCCGCAGCGCGAGCCTGTGGCGCGTGCGGCGGGACAGCGCAGGGATGCCCACGGGGCTTGAGCTTGCGTGGGACTCCGGCAGCGAGATCGAGCGAACGGTCCGCGAACGCATGCCAGCGGCATTCAATTCGGAGCATGACCGCGCCAACTCCGCCGATGCGCGCAGCGATGTGCGGGGACCGGAGCCCGAGGGCCTCGCGGTGGGCGACGTCGCAGGCCGCCGAATCCTGCTCGTGGGCCTTGAGCGCTGCGGCGGCGTGATCGCGTGGGACATCTCGGATCCGCGCGCTCCGGCGCTTGCCACCTACGCGAATCGACGCGATCCGGCTGCCGGCACGATCAAGGAGCCCAAGGGCGGACGACCCGCGACGGCCCGCGAGGGACCCGCGGCTCCAGACGCGACCGACGCCGCGGGCGACCTCGGGCCAGAGGGGATCCTGCTGATTCCCGCGAGCCAGAGCTTCACAAGGGCGCCACTGCTGGTGGTCTGCAACGAGGTCAGCGGCACACTGACGCTGCTCGAGCTTGGCGTCCCTCACGCACACTGACCAATAGGCTGACGGCGCCTTCACGGTCGCTGAACGGATCCTGAACGCGTCAATCCGAAAGATGTGGTTGTCCAGAGGGCAACCGCATGCGCACTCGCTTCAGGACAGTCTGGATCAGCGACACCCACCTCGGCACGCGCGGCGCGCAGGCGCAGGAGCTGGCGTGGTTCCTGCAGCACATCCAGTGCGACTACCTCTACCTCGTTGGCGACATCATCGACATGTGGAG
>JBIIIL010000039.1:0-14052 GCA_044234825.1 Phycisphaerales bacterium | reverse complement strand
GGCCCGAGTCGCACAACACAGTCATCCGGCGCATACTCAAGCACGCGACCCGCGGCGCTCAGGTCACGCTGATCCCGGGCAACCATGATGATGCGCTACGCCCCTATGCGGGCCTGGACATCGGCGGCATCCGCATCGAGCTCAACGCCGCGCACCGCACAGCCGACGGGCGCAGCCTCCTCATCAGCCATGGCGACCAGTACGACCTTGTGGTGCAGCACCATAGGGCGCTGAGCATCCTCGGCGGCTGGGCGTACGACGGGCTGCTGCGCGTCAACCGCGGATGGAACCTCGCGCGGTCCGCATGCGGCCTGCCTTACCACTCGCTCTCCGGGGCGATCAAGTCGAAGGTCAAGGGCGCCTGCCAGTTCATCAGCCGCTTCGAGGATGAGCTCGTGGCCGAGGCGCTGCGTGGAGGGTTCGACGGCGTCGTGTGCGGGCACATCCACAAGGCCGAGTCGCGCAGCCTCGGGGTCGCCTACTACAACTGCGGCGACTGGGTGGAGAGCTGCACGGCGCTGGTCGAGGATGATGCCGGCGCCATCCGGGTGCTTGACGGCCTCGCCTTCAACGCGGCGCACCGCAGCGGTGCGCACAGCGCCACGCGGCCCATGGCGCCCCCGTCAGGCTCGCCCGCCGATGATGGCGACGATTGGGTGGCGCCCACGCTTCCCTTCCCGCTGCCTAGCGTGCCCGCACGAGCGAGGGCTGTGGGCGAATGACATCCTCAGGCAGGCCGCGCATCGCGCTGCTCACCGCCAGCGTCGGCAGCGGCCACACGCGCGCCGCCGAGGCGGCAGCCGCCGCGCTGAGGCAGCAGTCGTCATCAGACCGCACCGTCCGCGCGCATGACATGCGCATCCAGGTGTTCGACGCGCTCGAGGACTCGAATGCGGCGTTCCGCGCGCTCTACCGCGACGGCTACCTCGCGCTGGTCAAGCACGCGCCCCGCCTCGTGGGCATGCTGTACGACGGCACGGACCGTGCAGGCCGGGGGCCCACGGATCCTGTGCGCCGCGCGATACAGCGCCGCGCCCTGAGCCGGTTCTCCGATCGGCTCGCCGCATTCGCGCCTGACCTGGTGGTGAGCACGCACTTCCTGACCTCGGAGTGGTTCGCGTGGATGCGGCGCCGACGCGTCATCGACTGCCCGATGGTGACCGTCGTGACGGATCTGCATCCGCACGCGATCTGGCTGCATGGGCCGTGCGAGGCCGTGTGCGTGTCATCCGATGGCGCTGCCGGCATCGTGCACGCAAGCGCCCGCGCGGAGCGTGCGGAGGTGACGGGCATCCCCATCGATCCCGCCTTCGCGCAGCCGATGTCCCGCGACGATGCGGCGCGCGCCCTCGGCCATGTGCGCGACGGTGCCGCCGGCGGCACCGTGGATCCCTCTCGGCCGCGCGTGATCTTCTCGACCGGCGGATGCTGCGTCGGACCCGTACGGAAGATGTGGGGCTCGCTGCTTGCGCTGCCGCGCGACATCGAGCTTGTCGCCATATGCGGGCACAGCGTGCGCGCGAAGCAGGACCTCGAGGCGCTCGCCCGCGAGCGCGGCGCCGAAGGCAGGGTGCGCGTGCTCGGGTTCACCGACCGCATGCATGCCTGGATGGCCGCATCGGATGCGCTCGTCGGCAAGCCGGGGGGCCTGACCAGCGCAGAATGCCGGGCGCGCGGGCTGCCGATGGTCATCGCGTGCGCCGTGCCGGGCCAGGAGGACCGCAATGCGCGCTGCATGGAGTCCTGGGGCTGTGCCGTCCGCTGCACGATGCCCGGGGCCGCCGGCGCGGTGGTGCGGGGACTCATGGCGGACCGCGGTCGCCTCACGGCGATGTCCGAGGCTGCGCTCGCGCACGCGCAGCCCCACTCGGCGCGCGACGTCGCGGCGGTGGTGCAGCGCGTCGCCGGCATGCTGCGTCCCTCGTACGCCAATGGCCGCGACATGATCGCCGCCTGATGCGGCGCGTACCGGACGGCCGGCCATCGCGTCCCCTCGCGACCGCAGCCGCACGGCTCACCTACCTTTCCGTCCGTGCGCGATGCCACACATGACCCGAAGGGCTGCGGGACTGCACGACTCGCGCGCATCGCCGAGGTTGCGGGCACGTTTGCCGGACTCGGGATGACGTCCTTTGGCGGCCCGGTCGCGCATCTGGCGCACTTCCGCGAGCGGTGCGTGCGCCAGCTCCGCTGGATCGACGACACGGGCTACGCGCAGCTCGTCGCGTACTGCCACGCACTGCCCGGACCGACAAGCTCCCAGGCCGGATTCCTCCTCGGATGGCTCCGCGCAGGACCCCTCGGCGCAATCGCCGCATGGCTCGCATTCACCGCGCCAAGCGCGGCGGTGATGATCGCGCTGGCGATCGCCTTTGCCTCGGGGAGCGACGCCACCGTGCCCGGCTGGACTGCGGGCATCAAGGCAATCGTGCCTGCGGTCGTGCTCCATGCCGTGGCCGGCATGGCGCGCACGCTCTGCCGCGGCGCTGCACGCGTGGCGATCGCGGTCGCCGCGGGGGCAATCACGATCGTCTGGAGCCATTCCCTCGAGCAGGTCGTCGCGATCGCCATTGGGGCGCTTGCCGGCACGGCACTGTTGGGGGTGACCGGCACGGTGCGGCGCACCGCCGATGCCGATGCGCTGTCGCCCGAAGGCACGCGCGACGCAGCACGCGCAAGCGCCATGCCGCACACTCCAGTCGCCCATCCGCTGCTCATCAGCCGATCGGCGGCGATCACGTGCGTCGCGCTGCTCGCGCTCGCCATCGGTGGATCCCTGATCGCGGGCAATGCCCGGGTCGCGCCGTACGTGAGCGCCGGTGCGCTGGTCTTCGGCGGAGGTCATGTCGTTCTGCCGCTCCTCGAGGCTGACCTCGTGCCCGCGCAAGTGGACCAGTCGCGCTTCCTCGCTGGCTACGGCGCAGCGCAGGCGATCCCCGGACCGCTCTTCACCATCGCGTCGTACGCAGGCGCCGCGGTCGCCGTGCGCGATGGAGATTCCGCCGGCGCTGCGACGCTGTGGGGCATCGTGTCGACGGTCGCGATCTTCGGGCCGGGGCTGCTGATGGCGGCATGCGCATGGCCTGCCTGGCGCACGGTTTCGGGCATGCCACGCGCCATGCATGCGCTTGCGGGCGTGCAGGCGGCGGTCACAGGCCTTCTCGCTGCGGCACTCATCGAGACCGTCGTGCCTGCCTCGGTGGCGCCGTTGGGTCGCGCCGACCTGTGGCTATGCGCGATTGCCGCGCTCGCATTCGCGGCGCTCCGCTGGGGCGCTCCCGCATGGCTCGTGGCCGTCGGCGGATCGCTGCTTGGCGCCGCATCGGCGGCGCTACGCTGAAGGCATGCGCCGCACGCCGCTCGGAACTGCCGCCCTGCTGGCCGCCGTTGCGCTCTGGCATGCGCTCGGGTGCACCACCGTCTCGGGCAGCGGCCGGTCGCAGCTGAACATGCTGTCGGCGTCGCAGGAGCGGAGCCTTGGCGAACAGGCCTATGCCGAGGAGATGGCCGGCGCGAAGGTGCTGACTTCGGGCCCTGAGTTTGAACGGGTGCAGCGCGTCTCGCGCCGCATCTTCGACAGCGCCAGGCGGGAGCACGCCATCGCACGCACGTTCGACTGGCAGGTGACGCTCATCGACGATCCGAGGATGGTCAACGCCTGGGCGCTGCCCGGGGGCAAGTGCGCCGTTTACTCAGGACTGCTGAAGGTCGCTGACACCGACGACATGCTCGCCGTCGTGATGGGACACGAGTGCGCCCATGCCACGTCGCGCCACTCCGGCGAGCGCATCACGCAGCAGGTGCTCGGAGAGACGCTCGCAAACACCGCATTCGTGCTTGCGGACATGCCGCCCGCCGGGCAGCAGGCGGTGATGGCAGGGCTCGGGCTCGGCGGACTCGCGTTCAGCCGCAGCCACGAATCGGAAGCTGACGAGATCGGGCTGATGATCTCGGCTGGTGCGGGATACGACCCGAGGGCCGCCATCACGCTCTGGCAGCGGATGGATGCCGCGTCACCCGGATCGATCGAGTTCCTCTCGACGCATCCCAAGGAGAGCACCCGCATCGCGCGGCTCCAGCGGATCATGCCGCAGGCCATGAGGATCTACGAGGCGCGCGCACGCGACGCGTCCGCGCCGTGACCGATCGGCGCCCGGTCTGGACCGCTGAAGCGCCGGCTCGCACAGGCATCCTCGTCGTGGGCGGCGGCTTCTCCGGCCGGATGCTTGCCCGCCGGCTCGCTGCGGGCGGCGCGGCGCATGTCACGCTCGTCGAACGCGATCCCGATGCGGGTCCGGGTCCTGCATACGGGGCCTGCGCACCGCATCACCTCCTCAACGTCGCGGTCGATCGCATGGGTGCCGAGGCTGGCGATCCGGCAGGTTTCCAGTCGTGGCTGCGCGAACGGGGCATCGACGCGCCATCCGGATCCTTCGTGCCGCGCCGGCTCTACGGGACCTACCTCGACTCGCTGCTGGCTGACGCGCAGTCGCGGCATGATCGCGCGCTCACGCTCGTCCGCGCGCAGGTCACGGCGCTCCGCCGAGAGGGATCGGGCTGGCGCGCAGCGCTTGGCACCCGCGAGATGCACGCTGATGCTGCGGCGCTCTGCCTCGGGTTCCCGCCCGGGAAGGCGCCTTGGTCAAGCGATTCGGCGCTCGCCGACCGTCTCGTCGCAAATCCGTGGGATGATCGCTGGCTCGCCCGGCTCGCTCCCGAGGATCGTGTGGTGGTGGTCGGCTCAGGGCTGACCGCTGTCGATGTGCTGATGTCGCTTCAGCTGCATGGGCATCGCGGATCGGTCACTGTCATCTCGCTCTCTGGCCGACTGCCGCCTCCTCATGACGAGAGTGCGACGCCAGCGTGCCGCTTCCTCGCGCCCGACCGCTGGCCGTCCACAGCCCGAGGCACAGTCAGGATGGTCCGGGAGCATGTGGCACGCGCCGTGCGCGAGGGCTCGAGCTGGCCGCGTGCGATGGATGCGCTGCGCGCCCACACGCCCACGGCATGGCGAGCCCTTGACCGACGCGCGAGGGAGCAGTTCATGCGCCACGCCAGGATGCTGTGGGAGCTCCATCGCCACCGCGCACCACGCAAGGCGCTCGCAGCCGTCGATGCCCTTGCGCAGTCCGGCGCGCTGCGCATCCGGCGCGCGCGCATCCGCTCGATCGCGTGCGCCGCGCCCGGCGTGCCCGACCGCGGCATGCGACTGGCATGCAGCGACGGCACATCGATCGAGGCGGACTGGCTCGTCAACTGCACGGGACCTGCGACGCGCATCAGCGAGTCGCCCCATCCGCTGCTCCAGTCGCTCCTGCGCGAGCGAATCGTGGTGGCGGACCCGCTCGACCTTGGGCTGGCCTGCACTCGCGAGGGCGTGCCGCTCTCCGCATCGGGCGCGCCCGTGCCAGGACTGGCAATCGCAGGCGCGCTGCGACGGGGCGAGTGCTGGGAGACGACAGGCGTCACCGAGCTGCGCGACCAGGTCGCCGAGGTCGCCGCGCTCATGCTCGGCAATGGGCCAGGTGGGAGTCGAACCCACACGCCGGTATGACCCGGCCGCGGATTTTAAGTCCGCTGCGTCTGCCAGTTTCGCCACAGGCCCAACCCGCGCAATCTAGATCAGCCGCCAAGTAGCCTCGCGGCGCCATGAGCGACTCGTCCCCACCGCTGGCCGGAGTCACCATCGTCGACCTCGGCCGCGTGCTGGCTGCGCCCTTCTGCACCAGCGTTCTGGCGCACATGGGCGCGAGGGTGATCAAGGTGGAGCGGCCCGGCACGGGCGACGACTCGCGCGCCTACGGACCATTCAAGGGTGGCGGCAGCATCTACTTCGCGTGCGTCAACTGCGACAAGGAGTCGATCGCGCTCGACCTCAAGCGGGCCGGGGACCGTGACATCTTCGAGTCGCTGCTCGACCGCGCCGATGTCCTCGTGGAGAACTTCTCGCCCGGCGTGATGGAGCGCCTCGGCTACGGATGGGACGCGCTCCACGCACGGTGGCCGCAGCTCATCGTCGGCGCGCTCTCGGGCTTTGGCCAGCGCGGACCGATGTCGGGCAAGCCCGCATACGACATCATCGTGCAGGCGCTCGGGGGGCTCATGAGCCTGACGGGCCATCCTGGCGGACCGCCGACACGCGTGGGCGCGTCGGTCGGCGACCTCGTCGCCGGCCTCTACCTCGCGCTGGGCATCTCGAATGCGCTCTACCGGCGCACACGCACCGGCGAGGGGTGCATGATCGACGTGGCCATGCTCGACTGCCAGATCGCATTTCTCGAGGCGGCCATCGCCTCATGCAGCGCGACGGGCGCCGTGCCGGGTCCGCTCGGCACGCGCCATCCCTCGATCTCGCCGTTCCAGGCCTTCGAGACCGCGGACTCGCCGATCGTGATCGGGGCGGGCAACGATGCGCTGTTCCGCGCGCTCTGCAGCGCGATCGGGCGCCCGGAGCTCGCCGCCGATCCGCGCTTCGCGAGCAACTCGACCCGCTTCGCGCACGTGGACGACCTGCAGCGCGAGATCGAACGCACGCTGCGCACGAAACCAGCGGCGCACTGGCTCGCGGCGCTTGACGCCGCTGCCGTCCCCTCGGCGCCCATCCAGAACGTGGCGCAGGCGATGTCGATGCCGCAGGCGCAGGCGCGCGCGATGGTGCTCCCGGTCGATTGCCCCTCGATCGGCACGTTCATGGTGCCCGGCAACCCGGTCAAGATCAGCGACGTGCCCGAGCGCCGCATGCGCAAGCCTCCGCCGGCGCTCGATGCGGATCGCGAGCGCATCCTTGCGGAACTGGTGACCTCGCCGCGCCTGCACCCGCCGCGCTGAGCGTGGGCCTCGCGCCCCCGGAGTCCGCGCGCTAGGCCCGCGGCGCATCTGGATAGTGGAGGAATCCCAGATGCAGCTGGCAGTGCCCGCACTGCATGCGCACCCATTCGTCGTGGGTCATCGGGCCCAAGAGCGGATTCGGCCGCGTCATGCGCTCGCCAGCGGCAATGCGCGCCAGGCACTTGCGCATCCGCGCCATCGACTGCTCGAACGGGATTCGTGGCGTCGGCAGCATGTACGCGGCATCCTTGGGCAACCTGAACCCAGCCGGTGCCGTGCGTCCGGAAGTGGCCCTGCCGCGGAGGAACAGCCGGGCGATGGCCCGCACGGGCCATGGGGCGGCCTTCGGAAAACCGTCGAGGGCAAACTCGAGGAGCTTGGTGCAGTGGTCGATGTTCTCGCCCGGAGTCCAGTTGCCGGTGGTCGTCAGCGTGCCCGCGGCGTGGGCCGCCTCGATCCGGTCAAGCTCCCCGGCGAGGCAGTTCAGGCAGTGGAAGTGGAGCGACCGTCGATCCGCGCGCTTCGTGGAGACTGGGCCTGGTGCGGGATGCACGGGACCGAAGCCTACGACGCGCGCCCGGCAATGGCGGCTTCCATTCGGATCAGCTGGCGCGTACGCACCATCGCGAGGACCACCCCGGCCAGCGTGAACGCCACAAAGGCGATGATCGGCCACCAGGGCGCGGAGCTGGCTGCGCCCTTGGCCACGGCCGAGGTGCACTGCAACACCCAGCCAAACAGGAAGTTAAGGGCCACGCCCACCCACAGCAGGAGCCATCGCAGCGCCGACAGCGACCTCACGCGCGCCTCGGCGCCCAGGGTCATCCAGAGCAGCTTGTCCGGCACGTTCACGGTCTCCGGCACGCGGCGCGCAAGCGCGCCGATCGACAGGGCGCCGACCGTCATCAGGAGGGACATGACGCTGCCGAGGATTGGCATGAAGAGCCAGTTCGCAGCCGTCGGCGCACCCCAGCGGTCGGGCACGCCGTGACCGTTGAAGTGAAGCGGGATGCGCTCAGGCAATCCGTCCCACATCGCGAGCGCCATCCCCCACACCGCGGCGTTCGCGACCAGCACTGGAATGGCGCTCCACACGACACGATGGTATGGGCGCGCGATAGCATTCCGCGCAGGAGGTGGCGCCATGGAAGGCGAAGCACGGCCTGAGGTCCAGCTGTCGATCGACTACATCGGGGACGGTCACTACGCGCTGTTCCGCACGCGCGAGGAGCATCGCACGGTCGAGCGCATTGCGCGCCGTGTGCAGGACCTCTTCCGCACTGTGGCGCTGCGCTGGGGCACGGAGACTCCGATCGAGATGAGCTTTGCGGCCCACCTCGCCTTCCAGCTCGAGACTGGCCTGCCGCTCGACGCAGGCCTCGACGAGAACGGCCAACCCACCGCATCTGCGCACGATGGCGCGGTGTTCGAGGTGCCCGAGGGCCCATCCGACGGTGGTCATGCCGCCGAGCGCGAGGCCGATGCCGCCCCCGCCGCAGAATCCGCAGAATCCGACGATGCGCCGCGCGATGACAGCGACGGCGGCGACCGTCCCCGCAGGCCACGCAGGCCGCGGTAGAGGGCCGAGGGTCACCGCCGAGCGGGCTGCGACACGAGCCTCTCGCCCACGGAGAGCGCGTCTGCCGCCGTCGCCGCGAAGCCATCGGCACCCACGACCTGCCAAAGGTCCGCGACAATCCTGAACGGCGTGCCGCCCACGATGATGGGGACGTGCGCCGTCGCAGCGTGCGACCGTATGGCGCTCACCAGGTCCGCCACCGCGCGCACCGCGAGCGTGGTGCTCGCGCTTGCCGCCACCAGATCCGTCGCATGACCGCCGCGGTCGGGATCAATCGCATCCACGAGGTCCGCCGTCGGCATGTTGGCGCCGAGGAACTCAACGTCCCAGCCGTCAGCGTCGAAGAGGTCCGCCACCATTCGGATGCCCACCTCGTGCAGGTCGCCACCCACCGCGGTCGCCACGACACGCTTGCCGCGGCTTGGCCTCGTCGGCACCGACGCACGCAGGCGCGCCATGATCATCTGGGTCGCGCCGGTGCAGTAGTGCTCGTCCGCGATGGTCGCCTCCTGCAGATGCCACATGCGGCCCACCTCGGCCAGCGCAGGCATCAGGATGCGCTCGTACACATGACCGAGCGACGCGCCCTGCGAGAGGGCTGCGGCTGCAATCTCAGCGGCGCCCTCGCGGTCGCGCTGGAGAAGCCGGAGCAGGTACAGGCGCGCATCACGGGCCTCGGGCGCCTCGAGCCCTTGCGGCAGCGCATCACCCGAAGATCCCCACGAGCTGACGGACTCGATCCGCCGAGTCGCCAGCTCGAGCATGGGCTCCGCGCGCGTCCACACCGCGCCCGGCACATGCTCCTGGAGGGTGCGTCCGAGCGCGGCAATGCTTGCTCGGAGGTCCGACTCGGCCATCTCGCGGGCGATGAATGCCGTCCGGGACCATGCCGCGTTCGACGCGAACAGCTCCGCGCGACCGGCGGCGATCGCCTCAACAAGATGGTTCAGGCGCGACTGCATCTCCGATCGCCACAGGCGACGCCCCGAAGAGCCGTAGCGCGACTCCATCGCGGAGTCCGCCTCAAAGAGCGCGTCAGTCGCCCATGCGGCCACTGCACGCGAGACAGCCTCGAGCGCATCCGCTGCTGCACGGTCGTGCGGATCCATCATGAAAGCCTGTTCGGCCGCGCCGAATGGCCAGATTCAGGGCCATGCTGCGCGGGCCAAAATGGCCCCTGCGGCGTCCGGATCAGCGACGATCGCCGAAGATGAGGGCCAGCCGGAAGACCAGCTGCAGGGCCTCCCAGTAGATCCAGATCAGCGTCGCCATCAGCCCGAAGGCGAGATACCACTCCATGTCCGCGGGCACTCCGGCCTGCACGGCCTCGTCGACCTGCCTGAAGTCGACGATCAGCCAGAGCGACGCGACCAGCATGATGAACACGTTGAGGCCAAGCCCGACCATCGCCGCAGTGCCGCCCTCGAGCGCGCTGCCGATGCCGATGAAGGGCAGCTTGATGCCAAAGAGGCCGAGCACGAACGATGCCAGGAACGTCAGCATGATGCCGATCGTCAGCACCGTCAGCCCACGCTGGAACGTCGCGCCGCCCTTGAGCAGCCCGGTCTTGTAGGCCAGCAGCATCGCCGCGACCATCGCCATCACGATGACGAAGGCCTGAAGCGCGAGGCCGACGCCGACCTGGATGCCCTGCGCCCGCAGCACGGCCTCGAGCATGACGGCCACGCTGCCCATCGCGAGGCCCTGCGCCGCCGAGTAGATGACCAGCAGCGCCGCGGCGACCTTCGGCGACGAGCGCACCATGAACATCGACGCGATCACGACGATGAACGACACGACCATCGCGATCATCGTGATCGCCGGGAACTGCGCGCAGACGGCTGCGCCGATGCCGCCGGCGACTGCGGTCACCAGGGTGCATCCGGCGACCTTGTTGATGACGCCGTTGACGCTCGCCCTGCGGCCCGCCGTGAAGACGCCCGCGTTGGCCGCGTTGTTGAGGGAACTGTCCGCCAGGATGGGATTGCTTGACTGGAGAAGGCTCATAAGTGTGTTCCGGTTGACTCGAATGATAGGCGCAACTCCCCGCCCTGCGCCGCGCGCCGGTGCGCGGGCGGCAGCGCGGACTGCCCCATCAGGCGGTGTGCGCGGCGTGCTGCGCCGCCTGCATGCAGCGCTGCACCTGCGCGATCACCGTGGCCTGATGCTGCGGATTGTGCACGAAGTCGAAGGCCATGCCCGCATAGGTGCGCTGCGCGCTGTCGAGGTGCGTGTGCGCCAATGTGGCAGTCGCCACGATCGGCACGGGCTGCCCGGCACCGAGCGGGATGCGCAGGAAGAACGTGCGGTGCCGGCCAAGCGCCGAGGAGTCCTTCGGCTCGACGCGAAGTCCCACGCCACCGCCGCCAAGGTTCATGAGCGTCGCCGGGAACGACGGACCAACTTGAGGCATGGGCGCGACATCAGGTGCGTGAGCAGGCGCGCCGCCCACCGCGTCCGCGAGCGCGACGGCGGCGAACGCAGCCTCATTGGCGCGCTCGGCCGCGACCACGGACTTGGGGTCCAGCAGCGGCCACACCTCCACCTGGGGCAGCGACAGCCCGGCAGTCTCGAAGCGGGTGTGCCGGCGCATGCACCGCTCGACCGCATCGGGAAGCTCCAGTCGCATGCGCGCCGCGCGCGCACCGCCCAAGGACACGTCCGCGACCTTGACCGACCTGAACTTCCAGCGGTTCTGCCCGACCGTGATCGCACCGACGACCGGCGTGCCGTCGGCGATCGGCATCACGGTGCCGAGGGCCACAGGCGCCTCGACCACGACATGCTCGTCCTCGAGATCGGTGACGCGCAGCCGCCACACGAGATCCGCCGCGCCCGCGCACTCCATGGGCTCGTGCAGGCCCGGCCGGGCCACCGCCACCTCGATGGTGCCGCCGCGCTCGAAGACCTGCTGCATGCTTCGGCGCCACTCGGCAGTGCGTGATCTGGATGCGGGCATGAAGTGATGCTAGCCATCACGCCTGCGCGACGCGGCACGAATCAGGTCCCGGACCAGCTCCCCGTCGGCGCGCCGCGCGCCGCCATCGGGGCGACTGTCGCCGAAGCGGATCTCGTAGAGCCGGCGCGCGACACGCTCGACGCGCGGCGCCAGCTCAGGATGCGAGTCCTGCAACGCGTGCGCCCATGCAAGCGGGGTCAGCTGCGCAGGGCGCGTCACGCCAGCGCGGCGCAGGCCCTCCACCGCATCCACCCAGAAGCGCGCGTCGCGCCGCATCCTGGCCCGCGCCTGCGCATCGAGCGGACCGAGCGCCAGCAGCGCCCGTTCAACCCTCCGGCCGCGCACCACGCTCACCGCCGTCCACACGCCAAGCACTGCCACCGCGCCAACGCTGCCGAGCCATATGTAGCCGGAGGGCCCGAGCAGGAACGAGTCGTTCACGCGCTGCGCCCACGATCCGACGGAACGCGCGACCCCGCCGAGCGCCTCCGAAAGCTCGCGCGATGTCGCATCCATGAGCCGCTGCTGCCGCGCGCCGTCGAACGCGACGACCGACCGGGTCCACGCGAAGTCCATCGGGTCGTAGAGCCAGCGGAACGCATCAGCCCAAGTGCGCCCCGCCTCGTGCAGCGCGATCAGGTCGGCCGCGGGCGTGGGGTCGTACATGGACCACTGCGCGGGTCCGGTGAGCACCTCGACCCATGCGTGGGCATTCGATTCGCGGACGACATAGACGCCCGCGAGCTCGTCGTACTCAAGCGCGACGTAGCCGACGACGACCCTCGCGTCGACGCCCACCGACCGGCACAGCGCCGCCATCGCGCTCGCGTAGAGCTCGCAGTGCCCGAACCGGTAGTCGCGCAGGAAGAGGTCCACCGGATCGCGGCCCTCGCGCGCGATGAAGCGCGAGAGGTCGGTCGTGTAGCGGAAGCGCGGCGGCTGCATCCACGCGTCGAACGCTGCCGCGACGCGACGCGCGCGTTCCCATTGCGCCTGGCCCTGCACGGCCGCCGCACCGACGTCGGTCGAGAGCCCGGACTCCGAGAGGATCCGCACAGCCTCCTCGCGCACCTCTTGAACAGGGAACTCGGGCGGATCCTCAGGCGGGCGCTGTCCCCACGACAGGCTTTCAATGACCGATGCGCCCGGGAACGGCCTCACCTTGACCTGGTACGTCGAGTAGCGGCCGGCATCATCGGCGCCGAGGTCGCGCAGCGTGCCCGTCGCAGGCTCGAGCACGACGGTGCGCGGCGCGCTCGCCGACACCGCGACCGGCGCCCATGCGGTGAACATCGTGTCGGTGACGAGCGCGCGCATCTCCACGACCTGCGTCCACGTGTCCACCCGAGTGTCGATGGGCGGATTGCCGAGGTTGGAGAAGCTGCCGCGGTCGACGCGAAAGGTGATCTGCACCGGGTTCGCGCTTGCCGCGCGCCAGCGTGCCTCGGCCGGCTCGTACGAGTCAAGCACCGCCCCGCGCAGGTATGGCGTGCCCGCGAATCGCACCGCCTGGCCCGCGGAGTCGAGCCAGCGCACCACGAAGACCTCACGGCGGCTGGTCGAGATCCGGTCTCCGGTGCGCAGCCGGATCTCCGGCGCGAATCCTGTGGTGCCGGGACCGCCTCTGCGCAGGAGACCGGGAGGATCTCGCCACAGCCGCGGGAAGACCAGGAACACGATCGACGCGACGCCGAGCACCAGCACGCTCGCCACGGCCGTCACGCCGCGCAGCGACACGCTGCTGCGCAGCGGGATCTCCGGCGGCGGCGCGGGCGACAGCGCGAACTCCGGCATCCGCCGCGCCTCGATCGACCGCTCGGATCCGATCGCGAGCCGGTACGAGGTCACCGACATCACGGCCGCGACCGTCGCCGCCGCCACCGCAAGCCCAACCAGAAGGCCGGTGCTCAGCATGCAGGAGGCCACCAGCACGCCGGCGGAGAGCGCAATGATGGATCGCTCGTCCACCGTGCCGCGCCGCGCGAACAGCATGATCACGAGCACGGCGCCGAGCGCACGGCCGGTGATCGAGATGAGCTCCGCAAGGCCGCGCGCATCGAGCCCGATCGCCACCGCGCCTGCCACGACGGCCACCGAGAGCGCGCCTGCGATCCACTTCGGGAGCGGGCGCCCGCGCGGCCCCTCGAGCGCGTACCAGCTCGCCGCGCACAGGAGAAGTCCGCCAGCCAGCATCGGTGTGTTGCGCTCCGCGAGGGACAGCGCGGCGAGCGCCAGCGCTGCCAGCACGAGCGACCTCATCCTGCAGTGTCGAAGCAGGTTCATGCGCACCTCATCTGCGCCAGGTGCAGCGCGGTGAGGTGCATTGCGCCCGGACCGCCGATCGCCAGCTCGGCGCGACCCGGGTGCACCACGACCGTCACGGCCCCGCGCACGCTGTCGGGCTCGGCGCGATGCTGAGGACGGTCAGCCACGGCACGCTGGCCGGCAACGGCCACGTGCTCGCGCGGCGCATCGAGGTCGATGGCGGCCAGCACGCTGTACAGGCGCTCCAGGTGCCAAGCTCCGCGGCGGAACGCCGAGCTCGCCGGACCTGATGCGGACTCAGGCGGCATGCCGGCAAGACGGAGGGACACCTCCCATCCCTCACGCTCCGCATGCGACAGCAGGCTCGCGCACAGCGTGATCGCGTCCTCCTCGCGCTCGCGGGCGTCTGCGCCCGCCTCGA
>JBIIIL010000205.1:0-4765 GCA_044234825.1 Phycisphaerales bacterium | reverse complement strand
CGCGTTCGCGTGCGAGGAGGCGGGGTTCGAGAGCGTGATGATCAACTCGAACCCGGAGACGGTCTCGACCGACTTCGACACGAGCGATCTCCTCTTCTTCGAGCCGCTGACGCTCGAGGACGTGCTCAACGTCGTCGAGCGACTCAACGGCGGCGGCATCGATGTGCCCGACCGGGCGGGCAGCGTGGTCGGGTGCATCGTGCAGTTCGGCGGCCAGACGCCGCTGAACCTGGCGCACGGCCTTCACGCGGCCGGTGTGCCGATCATCGGCACCGGCATCGACTCGATCGACCTCGCGGAGGACCGCGACCGGTTCGCGGCTGTGCTGAAGGACCTCGGGCTCGACCAGCCAGCCAACGGCATCGCCAGGAGCCTCGACGAGGCCGTGTCGATCGCGTCGCGCATCGGCTATCCGGTCCTGGTGAGGCCGTCCTACGTGCTCGGCGGGCGCGGCATGGAGACGTGCTTCGACGAGGACGCGCTGCGGCGCTACATGGCCGAGGCGGTCGACGCGAGCGAGCTCGCCAACCGCCCCGTGCTGATCGACCGCTTCCTCTCCGATGCGATCGAGATCGACGTCGATGTGGTGTCCGACTTCGTGCCCGACGAGGCCAGCCGCCCGCACCAGATCAAGCTGCCCGAGACGCGCGGCCGCGCCGTCGTGTGCGGCGTGATGGAGCACATCGAGGAGGCCGGCATCCACTCCGGCGACTCGACCTGCACGGTGCCGCCGTACTCGCTGCCGCGCAGCGTGGTGGAGCGGGTGCGCAGCCATGCGCGCGCGCTGGCCGAGCGCCTGCGCGTGCGCGGGCTCATGAACGTGCAGATGGCGTGCAAGGACGAGCGCCTCTACATCCTCGAGGTCAATCCGCGCGCATCGCGCACGGCTCCATTCGTCAGCAAGGCCAAGGGCATGCCGTGGGCGCGGATCGCCGCGCGGGTCATGATGGGGGCGTCGCTGGACGAGCTCGGCGTGCAGGAGACGCAGGACGCCGGCTTCTACGCGGTGAAGGAGTCGGTCTTCCCGTTCGCCAAGTTCCCCGGGGTCGATGTGGTGCTCGGACCCGAGATGCGGTCGACCGGCGAGGTGATGGGCGCGGACCGCTCGCTGCCGGTGGCCTTCGCGAAGGCCCAGATGGCGGCGGGCGTCCACCTTCCGACGCAAGGTCGCGTGTTCCTCAGCGTGCGCGAGTCCGACCGGCCACATGCCGTCGAGATCGCGCGCAGCCTTGTCGCGATGGGCTTCAGCGTGGTCTGCACGCAGGGCACGCACGACACGCTTGCGCGGCACAGCGTGCGCACCGAGCGCGTGGCGAAGATCGCGGAGGGGCAGCGGCCGAACATCCTCGATGCGATCAGGAGCGGCGAGATCAGCCTCATCATCAACACGCCCACCCGCAAGGGCGGCCGCACCGACGAGGGCCAGATCCGCGCGCAGGCGGTTCGTTCGGGCGTGCCGATCGTGACGACCGTGTCCGGCGCCCGCGCGGCTGTGCAGGCGATCTCCGCGCTCAAGGCCGGGAACTGGGACGTCGCGGCGATCCAGGACTACTTCCCGCACCTGGCGCGCGGTCCGCTCCGCGCCGATGCGGCGGCAGCCTCCGCAGGCTCCCGCGGGATCGGCGCCGCTCCCGCGGCTACTATCCCCGTCCCATGAGCGTCGCCACCATCGCGCAGCTGGTCACCCATGTGCTGGTGATCGTGATTGCGCTGCACGTGATCCTGGTCGCATGCGCCTACTCGATCATGCTCGAGCGCAAGCTCAGCGCATGGATGCAGGACCGCGTCGGACCGAACCGCACGGGCCCCAAGGGCATGATGCAGCCGCTTGCCGACGGCCTCAAGTTCCTCATCAAGGAGGACTACACGCCGGCCGGAGTCGACAAGTCGATCTTCACGCTGGCCCCTGCGCTCATCATCATCCCGGCGATGCTCGGCTTCGCGATCATCCCCTGGGGCGGCATCGTCGACCTGTCCTCGCTGCCGAAGGCGCTCGTGGACTGGCTCGGGCTCGAGGGCGTGACCGTCAAGCTCGTGGGCGCCGACGTGAACGTGGGCGTGATCTACCTGATCGCGGCCGCAAGCCTCGGCGTCTACGGCGTGGCGCTTGGCGGATGGGCGAGCAACAGCAAGTTCAGCTTCCTCGGCGGCCTGCGCGCGAGCGCGCAGATGATCTCCTACGAGATCCCGATGGGCATCGCGCTGCTCTGCGTGGTCCTCGCCGCGGGCACCCTGGACCCGATGCTGATCGTCGAGCGCCAGCAGACCGGCTCGTGGAACCTGCTCCAGCAGCCGCTGGCCGCGATCATCTTCTACACCTGCATGCTCGCGGAGTCGAACCGCGCGCCGTTCGACCTCGCCGAGGCCGAGAGCGAGCTCGTCGGCGGCTACCACACCGAGTACTCGTCGATGCGCTTCGCGATGTTCTTCCTCGCGGAGTACTTCCACATGATCACTGGCGCGGCGTTCTTCAGCCTGCTGTTCCTCGGCGGCTGGAGCGTCAACCCGATCGGCGCGCTCCTCCCGGGCCTTGACCTGCCTGCGCAGGGCAGCATCGGCATGGCGCTCCTGCACGTGGCGGTCATGGGCGGCAAGGTCTTCCTGCTCGTGGCCTTCGCGATGGCGATCCGCTGGACGCTGCCGCGGTTCCGCTTCGACCAGCTCATGAAGCTCGCGTGGGAGGGCATGATCCCCGCGTCGATCCTGCTCCTGGCAGGCGTGAGCGTGATGGTCTACCTGGGGCTCGAGACGTGGATGTGGGTCGCGTCGCTCGCGTGCCTGGCGATCATCTGGATCGTGGGCCCGATGCTGCCGCGGCAGGCCAACCCGAACCAGCGCATCCCGATGATCGGCAGCCGCTTCTCGCCGCTGCGCGACGCGTCGGTGCGCACCGCGCCCACCAACCCGGTGGCGCTCGACGACTCGGCGATCCCGGACCCTCGGCAGGGGCCGCTGTCGATCCACTGATTCCGCCGCATCGCGCCACCCGCATGCACCACATCACCGTCGCCGACACGTGCCGAGCGCTCATGGCGCTGGCCCGTCTCGGCGTGCAGACGCGCTTCCGCATGCGCGGCGCGTACTGGCGCTGGCGCACGGAGACGGCCTTCGGCACCGATGCGTCGCGCATGCCCTCGCGGCGCGAGCGCATCCGGTCGATCATCGAGTACGGCGCGTGGGTGCACCGCATGCGCTCGTTGATGCGGTGACGGCAGGCCGCATCGCGCGCGAGGCATGCTGCGCGCGCGCCGGTCGACGTGCGGGAGCGCGCGCGATGGGGCGCTCGCCCTTGCCTTGGCTCACCTGCCGCTCTACGATCCGCGCAGTCACGCGGCGCGACGATGGCGCCGAGACCGAGCAGGCGCCGATCGATCTCCGACCCGATCGGCGCCTGTCCTTTTTGGGCTCGGTTTCCGGGACGCGCGAGTACGGTCCGTAGCATCGCGCCGTGGCAAGGACCAAGGCAGCCCGGAGCTTCGTCTGCCGCGAGTGCGGGGGAGTCCAGTCGAGATGGGCCGGAAAGTGCCCAGACTGCGGTGCGTGGGACTCGATGGAGTCCTTCAATCCGGAGGCTGGTGCAGGCCATGGCGCAGCGGCGGGAGCCCCGCCCTCGTGGGCTGTGGGCGATGCAGCCCCGATGGCGGCGACGCCGATCGGCGACGTGCAGCCGCTCGATGTGCCGAGGCTTGAGACGGGCATCGGCGAGGTCGACCGCACGCTCGGCGGGGGTCTTGTGCCCGGCAGCGTCATCATGCTCGGCGGCGATCCGGGCATCGGCAAGAGCACGCTGCTGCTCCAGGCGGTCGTGTCGCTCGCGCACCGCGGCGTGCGGGCGCTGTACGCCTCGAGCGAGGAATCCGCGCAGCAGGTGAAGCTCAGGGCCGAGCGCATCAGCGAAGGCCGGTCGCCCGAGCAGCTCTACCTGCTCGCCGAATCGAGCGTGGCGCGCATCATCCAGGAGGCGCTGCGCGTGAAGGCGCGCGTGCTCGTCGTCGACAGCATCCAGCTCGTGCACCGCCACGACCTGGATGCGCTGCCGGGCTCCGTGAGCCAGCTCCGCCGATGCTGCCTCGAGCTGGTGCAGGCCGCGAAGGCCACGGGCCTTGTGGTGGCCGTCGTGGGACATGTGACCAAGGAGGGGGACCTCGCGGGTCCCAAGCTCCTCGAGCACCTCGTGGATGTGGTGCTCTCGTTCGAGGGCGACCGGCACCATGCGTACCGGCTCGTGCGCTCGGTCAAGAACAGGTTCGGCTCGACGCACGAGCTCGGGCTGTTCGAGATGACCGGATCGGGGCTCGAGCCGGTCGACGAGGGTGCGCTTGCGGCGGTGCACGCGAGCGCGCCGCGCCCGGGCGCATCGGTCGCACCGGTGCTGGCCGGAAGCAGGGTGCTCCTCGCTGAGGTTCAGGCGCTCACCGCGACGGGATTCCTCGGCAGCGCAAAGCGCAAGGCATCGGGCATCGACGCATCGCGCCTGGCCATGATGATCGCCGTGCTCGAGACGCACGGCGGCCTGCGGCTCGCCGACCAGGATGTGTACGCGTCCGTGACGGGAGGCCTGCGCGTGATGGAGCCGGCCGCCGATCTCGCGGTGGCCATGGCAGTCGCCGGCGCGTTCCTCGGCCGCGCAGTGCGCCCCGGCACTGCGCTGTCGGCGGAGGTTGGGCTCGGCGGCGAGCTTCGCCCCGTGCGCAACATCGAGCAGCGCGTCTGCGAGGCGCTCCGCCGCGGTTGCACGGCGGTCGCGGTGCCGGCCGCGCAGGCC
>JBIIIL010000333.1:0-4767 GCA_044234825.1 Phycisphaerales bacterium | reverse complement strand
CATCAGACCATGCATATATCTTGCACAAGACAAGTATCTAGTGAACTATCTAGGTACTGATTTGACCAATAAGCTGAAAGCAGATGCACAAGCTGGCACCCTTGCAGGAGACTATGAGACACTCATAGACCAATATGTGAGAAAGATGCTAGTGTGGTGGACCATGATTGAGCTCTATCCCTTGCTAGTGTACAAGCATGACAATGGAAATATAGTCAGCAGAGACAGTGAGAATGCTACAAGCATCAGTGAGAGTGAACTGCACAAGCTTATGGATGCAGCAAAAGATAACGCGAGATATTACACACAGAGAATGCTAGACTACATCAGACAGAATGTATCTTTATTCCCTGAATATAGCAGCAATACATCACCCGATCAGTCACCTTATACCCAACTGTATACACAGACTGGATTGATGTACTCACAAGGTCTAAAACAATCTACACTACGATGGTCAATAAAAGACTTCCTACCAGTCAAGTAGACAAGAGGAAAGAGTATGAAATGAAAATGAAATCTTTCTACAACAAGATGATGAATGACTTAAAAAAAAGAGAGAGCAATGGTAACAAATAATGACACACCGGGTACAATAGGTGCAGTCACATCAATAAGCATGGCATCAGTAGCAAACCTAGAGCAAGTGGAGATCATTGTCAAGATCATTGCTGGTCTAGTCGCTATTGTGGTGGGAGTTATGACCATCATCTACTATCATAAGAAAATAAAAAAGCTGAATGCTGACAATAAGTAACCTATCATGGCTGCAGGAAAAGTTCGCCATCAAGGGCTATCAATGGGAGAGATTTCACCTGGTTGGAATCAGAACAAAAGACTATCTACCCAATACTTTCTGTGACAATATCTTCTTGATTGATGGAGATAAGGCCTATTCATTTCATGCCACTACTAGACCAGGTAAGCACTGGTTAAAGAATCTACTCAATCCCAAAGGTACCGCTGTCCTCCAAGAGGGGCAGTACAAAAATAGCTGGAGGATAGGACTGCATCAGGGCAAATATGAGGCACTTGTACAGATATTGCCAGTGAATGTATTCAGAGACTCCAATAGAGATGAGAAAGCAGATGTAGGGGGAGTAATAGATAGGGGAATGTTTGGCATCAATATACACAGAGCCAATGCTAATTTGATGAGCAAGCTAGTAGACAAGTGGAGTGCAGGCTGTCAAGTGATAGCTGATCCCTCAGATTTTAATTTTTTACTAAAGAAATGCAAGGATAGTGGGAAGGGAGTATTCACCTATACACTATTAAATGAATAAAACACAGTCAAAAAAAATAGCAGAGGAATACTGTGGCAAGTATCCTGACATGCCTAATCTTACAATAGCTAAACTACTAAAGAAAGAACATGGCAAGCTATATCATTCTGTTGAAAATGCTAGAGACTATGTAAGATATATAAGAGGACAGAAAGGTGAAATGCAGAGGCAAAAATCATCTACTAAAAGTCTCTTTGTACCTAAATCACCATACTTCACACTACCAAAATCAGCCATTGTCAAGAGGATGCCAGTCAATATCAAGGGCGAAAAGATACTTTTGCTCAAAGATATTCACTTCCCCTACCATGATGAGGAAGCTTTAGGCATTGCTCTCCAGTATGGCATAGAGAAAGGCTGTGATACATTGTATTTGAATGGTGATATACTTGACTGCCACACGCTATCCAGGTGGGAGAAGGATCCTGAATCTAGGTCATTCTCACAAGAGCTTGAGACAGTGAGGTCATTTCTCAAGATGGTATCCCCACTATTCAAAAAAGTGTACTATAAAGAGGGTAATCATGAGGAGAGGTATTGGAGATACTTATCATCACATGCACCGGAACTGGTAGAGATAGATGCATTCAACTTGCAATCACTCATGTGGCTAGATCAGTATGGAGTAGAGTGGATTGATGGTAGGACATTCGCCAAGTTCAATAGTCTAAGTGTAGTACATGGTCATGAGTTTGGGCAGAATGTATTCAGTCCAGTAAACATCGCAAGGGGTCTATATCTCAGAGCTAAGAGTCATGCAATCTGTGGCCATTGGCATCAGACATCTGAGCACAATGAGAAAGACATCAATGGTAAGATCATCACCACATGGTCTGTTGGTTGTCTCTGTGACTTATCACCACGCTATAGACCAGCTAATCAATGGAATCATGGCTTTGCTATCTTGCACAGAGATGGCAAGAACTTTCATGTAGAGAATAAGAAAATCTATGAGGGAAAAGTATATTGATGCATCCATCATGATCAGCATTGCACTGCTGTTACTTATAGGAGTAATAGTGCAAATACACTACAGACCTCAAGTAAAGGTAGTGACTATCACAAAAGACTCCATCCAAAAAGTAATAGAGCAAAGAATTGACACACTTGTCAAGACAAGAGTAAAAATAAAAGAAATCTACCATGAAAGGATTGACACTATTTATCTGTATGACTCTATTTTCATTGATAGCGCATACACAAAAGCTATCAAAAGACTCAGTGAGCTTGAGAAATCTGGATACTTTAAGCATTGAGAGACGCTTAGTAGTGCTGGGAGTCACTAGGATGGAATATCTGCAGGCAGACAATGACAATCTTACTGTGATAAATCAATCCCTCAATGAGATAATTTCTCACAATGCATCATATATCATACAATTAGAGGATGATGTATGCCAAAAAAAGGACATTATCAGTAACAAAGAGAAACGAATAAGAGGATGGAGAACTGCTGCATTGGTGGAGGGTGGTATATTGGTTATCATTTTAGCTCTGATCTTATGAACAATACCTACATAAAGATGGGCCTATACAAGCCATGCATCTTTATCAATCCGGATGATGATAATGATGAGGAGCTACTCAGTGCAACGGTCTATATTGATGAGGAAAAGGTGCAGATACTCAATGAAAATGGTGAGTTCATTGCTCAGTTTTTTTATGAGGAGCTGAGAGGCATCATGGCTATCATGGCAGCACATCAAGAAAAGCAGTCAATCAGGATATCAGCAATAGCTAAAAAGAACTAGACAGCTATCCCTCCCACAAAGTACTTACCATCTCTCTTATTCACTTCAAAGTAAGCTCTCATCATGATGCTATCTGCAATATCAGGGGATAGTCCTCCAGCTTTGGCTGCAATAGTTTCCTTATCTGTTACCATCAGCTTACCATCACTGCCTACATTGGCTCTCCTTACTAGCTCTAGCTCCTTTGTGATTTGATCTTTATACTTGCTGTTGAATGTGATCTCATTCTTGTCTATCATATCACCTAGCTTGAAGTAGCAGTCAGCTTTCAAATTCTTGTAGTTAGGTCTGAAAGCTTTTGATCCATTGACAAATCCTGGGCAACGGAGATAATCTACCGCACCTCCCCCAATGCCATCCTCATCACAGATAACATTGGACAGCTTGACCTGATACTCCTCCATCAATCTCTTGATGATGTCCACTATCTCATTCACTCTCTTGTGCAGATGTAGATCCATCCTCTCCAAATGCAATCCGTTCCACACACAAATGACAGTCCTATCCTTACCTAGTCGCGCTATGTCTGCTGTGATGTAGCAATCAGTGAGACTGTCTGACTTATCTCTAAAACATCTTAGCAGCTCAGAATAAGAGTACAGTCTATCATCACTACTATCAAAGTCCCAGTCTCCCAATAATAGTCTTTTCCTATCCACTTCCGGCAAAGTGTTGAGGATGCCCATGTATGACTCAGGTAGCATGTAATTGTCTGCACTGAGTGACTGGATGAAAGCTTTATCAGGACTCAATCTCCCTTCTCTGTGGGGATGGTAGAACTCATTGTATAGATATCCCGTAGAGGGGTTGCATGTCATTAGAAGCTTTGGCACTAGATTGTATTCGTTCAGCTTGTATCTTATCCTACTTAGCACAGTAGTGATGGCTCTTTCATGTACCTCTGCTGCCTCGTCTATGAATGCATCAGTCAGCTCCAGTCCTCCCAAATCTTGATAGTGAGGATCTGATGGCTTATAGGCTAAGTCTGCAAGCACTATCTGAGAGTCATTGTAGAAAGTGATAGTATTGCTTTGCTGATTGTAATTGTAGTGAGTGTGGGGTTGTAGTCCCATCAGTCTAGTAGTCTCAAAGAATGACGCTATAGTAGTCTTTTTTAGAGTGTCTAGCTTTGACCTACCAATGAGAGACTTGGTACCAGCATACTTGAGTCTCCTCTGTATCTGCCATATACAGCCTAACCTAGTTTTCCCTCCTCCAGCAGCTCCTCCATAAAGGATCATGTTAGCAGGATGGTTATTCCTGAGATAGATGAGTGCTTCTTTTTGCTTGTCTAGCAGTTCCACTTAATCTATTTTTATTTGGTTATCGTTCATTATTTGGTAGAACTTTTCTCTCAACTTATCGAGAGCATCTAATTGCTCTCCATTATACTCTTGAGTATTATACTTAATTTGATTTCTCATTTCTTGGTCAAATTCCCACAGGGCAATATACACAGCATTGAGATTAGTAAATCTCTTATGAGCTTCAATATCATCCGGCTCATCCAGGTTAAATTCAATCAGGGCTTTCATCTTGACCTCCTTCCGATTCCGTAAATTTTTAATATGTGCTGTAATTTTGATAATGCCATACTCAGTCCGTCTTGCTTTTCAATTTTATTATCCCACATATCAACTCCCTCAACAATAATTGATTCAGCATCAGCGCAATCAAAACAAAATCCATATCTTAACTCTTTTTCTCTACTACAACATCTACATTTCATC
>JBIIIL010000026.1:0-16956 GCA_044234825.1 Phycisphaerales bacterium | reverse complement strand
GCGGGATCGTGGCCGTCAAAGGTGCGCATGAGCGCGTCAAGCTCGTGCGCTTGCGCATCGCGCGACTGGCGGTCCGTCGCAAGCCGGCGCGCGGCGGCGGGCACGCCGATGCCTCGCCAGCATGGAACGAACTCAGGCACGACACGGCGCCCGGCAAGCACATTCGGCAGCAGCCGGTCCGGAGCCTGAAGGATCACGTGCGAACCGAGCCACGAGACCAGTCCCGTGCGGTAGATGCCGATCATGGGCTTGCGCTGGCGCGCGACGTCGAGCGTGACCGTCCCCGACACCGCAATCGCCATATCGCACCAGGCCACGCCGGCATCGATCGCTCCCGTGGCCATCGCCATGCGCTCGGGCATCCGGGGCACCTTGCGCGCGAAGCGCGATGCGGCATCCGCGCTGGCGGCGACGACGAGCGCCACGGCCTCCGGGCACGCGTCGCAGACCGACTCGAAGGCGCGGACGAGAAGGCGCGAGTTGCGGTCCACCTCCGACTGCCTCGATCCGGGCAGGAGCAGCACGCGCGGCGAGCCGTCCGGCAGCAGGCCAAGCGTCGGCGGAGCCTCCGGATCGTGCGACGCGCCGCGATTGATCACGGGATGGCCCACGAACGTGGCGGGCACCCCTCGCGACCGGAACCACCGCTCCTCGAAGGGAAGCAGGCAGCACACGTGATCGGTCAGCCTCCGGAGCTTGCGGATTCGCCAGGGCGCCCATGCCCACAGCTGCGGGGCCACCAGGTGCACGATGCGCGCGCCGGCGGCGCGCGTGCGGGCGCAGATCGGGAAGTTCGCCGCAGGCGAATCAACCGGCACGTGGGCCGCCACGGGGTTGCGGTGCATCCAGTCGGTGACAAACGCCGCTGCGCGCCGCACCGCCTGCACCTTGCTCCAGGCGGGAATCACCATCGATCCGTCGTCAGCCGTGCGCACAAGCACCTCGGCACCGGCGGCCGCCATGCGCCGCCCGCCGAGCGCGACCACGCGCCAGTGCGGCTTGCGCTCGCGGATCGCCCTGATGACCGGTGCGGCGTGCGCATCCCCAGATGGCTCGAACGCCGTGAAGAGGACCGTCCTCGGGGCATCCTGCCTCAACGCGTGCATTGCGCGCAGGCTAGCGGCGGCAGATACGATCCGCCGCCCTACGAGGAACCCATGCTCAAGCGGACCCACTTCTGCGGCGCCATGCGCCCGGCGCATGCCGGGCAGACCGTCACCCTCTGCGGCTGGGTCAACACCTACCGCGACCAGGGTCGGGGCCTCCTGTTCATCGACCTCCGCGACAAGGAGGGCCTCTGCCAGATCGTGTTCGACCTCGAGTCGAGCGCGCCTGACATCGTCAGTGCCGCAAAGGCGCTGCGGCGCGAGGACGTGATCGCGGTGCGCGGCAGCATGCGCATCCGCGCGGGCGACCCGAACCCGAAGCTGGCGACCGGCGAGGTGGAGATGGTCGTCGCGGAGCTCGATGTGCTCAACAAGGCCGAGACGCCGCCCATCCTCCCCGACGAGCACGAGGCGGAGAAGATCGGCGAGGAGACGCGCCTCCGCTACCGCTACATCGACCTGCGCCGACCGCGCATGCAGCACATCCTGCGCACGCGCTCGCGCATCACCAAGTTCGCGCGCGACTACTTCCAGGGCAACGGCTTCCTCGAGATCGAGACTCCCCTGCTCATCAAGAGCACCCCCGAGGGCGCGCGCGACTTCGTCGTGCCGAGCCGCATCTACCCGGGCATGTGGTACGCGCTCCCGCAGAGCCCCCAGCTCTTCAAGCAGATCCTGATGGTCGCGGGCTGCGACCGCTACATGCAGATCTGCAAGTGCCTGCGCGACGAGGACCCCCGCGCGGACCGGCAGGCGGAGTTCAGCCAGATCGACCTCGAGATGAGCTTCGTCGACCGCGAGGATGTGATGTCGATGATGGGCGGATTCGCGAAGGGGCTCTGGAAGGAGCTCTTCGGCATCGAGATCGGCGACATCCCGCGCATGACCTGGGCCGAGGCGATGGAGACCTACGGCATCGACCGCCCCGACACGCGGTTCGGGCTGCCGATCCGCGACGTGAGCGCGATCGCCTCGCAGACGTCGTTCCGCGTCTTCACCGAGGCGCTCGCCAAGCGGAGCCCATCGGGACGCGGCGGCGTCGTGAAGGCGCTGCGGGTCCCGGGCGGCGCGGAGACGCTCACGCGCAAGGTCACGGACGGCTACTCCGAGTGGTCAAAGGGATTCAAGGCAGGCGGCATCCCCAACGCCAAGTGGAACGGCACCGCCTTCGAGACCGGCATCGCCAAGTTCCTCGAGCCGGTGGCCGCGCCGCTTGCCGAGGCGCTCGGCCTCGAGCCGGGCGACGTCGTGCTCTTCGCCGCGGACACGTGGGAGATCGCCACCAAGGTGATGGGCGAGCTGCGCCTGAAGGTGGCGCATGACCTCAAGCTGATTCCCGAGGGCACATGGAACTTCCTGTGGGTCGTCGACTTCCCCATGTTCGAGTGGGACGACGAGGGCAAGCGCTGGGTCGCGCTTCACCACCCCTTCACGAGCCCCAACCCCGACCAGTTCGGCATCCTCGAAAGCGATCCCGGGGCGTGCCTGTCCGCGGGCTACGACCTCGTGCTCAACGGCAGCGAGATCGCAGGCGGATCGATCCGAATCCACCGCATGGACGTGCAGGAGCGCGTCTTCTCGCTGATCGGCCTGAACCGCGAGGAGGCGGAGGCCAAGTTCGGCTTCCTGCTCTCCGCGCTTCGCCACGGCGCACCGCCGCACGGCGGCATCGCATTCGGCCTCGACAGGCTCGTGATGCACATCGTGGGCACCGACAACATCCGCGACGTGATCGCCTTCCCCAAGACGCAGTCCGGCGGCGACCTCATGATCGAGGCTCCCGGCTCGATCTCGGAGGAGCAGCTGAAGGAGCTGCACGTGCGCAACGTGCCGCCTCCCCAGAAGCCCTGATCTCTCAGTGGATGCCGTGGGCGCCGAGCCAGCGCTCGCACTCGAGCGCAGCCTGGCATCCCATGCCTGCAGCGGTGATCGCCTGCCTGTACTGCGCGTCAGCCACATCGCCGGCCGCGAACACGCCGGGAATGCTGGTGGCGCTCGAGCGCGTGCGCAGCGCGACGTATCCGGCCTCGTCAAGCTCGACGCCGGCACCCTTGAGGAATCCCGTCGCCGGCGAATGCCCGATCGCGACGAAAAGGCCTCCGACCGCCAGGGTCGAGCGCGCTCCCGTCAGGGTGCTCTCGAGCTCGAGTCCCGTGATCCGGTCCTCCCCGAGCACGGACGCCACACGCGTGTTCCACATCACCTCGGCGTTGGGCTGCGACATGAACCGCTGCTGCATCGCCTTTGACGCGCGCAGCGAGTCGCGGCGGTGGATCACGATCACCTTCGACGCGAACTTGGTGAGGTACGTCGCCTCCTCCATCGCCGTGTCGCCGCCGCCCACGACCGCCAGCACCTTGCCGCGGTACACCGGCAGCGCGCCGTCACACACCGCGCAGGCGCTCACGCCGCCGCCTGACTGGGCCAGGCGCAGCTCGTTCGGCACGCCGAGCCAGTTGGCGGTGGCGCCCGTGGCGATGATGACCGAGTGCGCGCGCACCGTGCGGCCCTCGGAGGTGCGCAGCGCGAAGGGGCGCGACGCGAAGTCGCACGACACCACGTCCTCATCCGCGATGCGCGTGCCGAATCGCTCCGCCTGCGCCCGGAAGTGCTGCATGAGCTCGGGTCCGGTCACGCCGTGGGGAAAGCCCGGATAGTTCTCGACCTCCGTCGTCAGCATCAGCTGCCCGCCTGGCAGCACCGGTGCGGGATCCGAGCGGGGCACACCCACGATGCACAGCGGGTCCAGGTTCGCGCGGGCCGCGTAGATCGCCGCAGTCCAGCCGGCGGGACCGGAGCCGATGATCACCACCCGCTCGATGCCCGAATCAGGGGCGCTCACTGGATGACCCCCTGCTCGCGCGCGAGCGCGCGCAGCGGCGGCCACACCAGGATGTCGCCGGACGAGCCGTCCTCAGTGTGGTTGGTGCCGCCCCCGTCCTCGTGGTCGGCGCCGCGCGACCACAGCATGCATCCCTTCACCTTCACGCGCCCCACCGGCGTGTCGATCGTCTCCGTCGAGGCGCCGAGGTCGCGGAAGCCGAAGCGTCCGCCCTTCTTGTCGAAGGGATCGAAGTCGAAGCGCTTGTTGGCGAAGACCGCGTAGGCGCGCTCGATGTCCCGCGGCCAGCTCTTGCGGAACTCGAGGTAGTAGCCGCAGAGTCCGGCGCTGGTCGCCGTGCCGTTGATCTGCACGGCGAGCACCCAGCGCCATGCGAACGCGCGCTCGATGTCGCGGATCAGCGAGGTGACAGCCGCGTACCGAACGGGGTTGGCCCGGGAGAACTCGGTGGGCGCCGACTGGAACGGCGTGTAGGGCCGGACATTCCACCGTCGCCACCAGTCGTCATAGATGTCCTGCAGCTTGTTGACGCTCGGGTCGAGGTCCGAGTGGAGCTCCGCGACCTGCCGCCACAGGCGCGAGGTGCCAAAGCGCTCGAGGGTGCGGTCGCCGCCATGCTGCGCGGAGAGCACCGCAGCGAAGCGCTCGAGGTCCGGCTTGCCGCGCTCCGAGAAGACACCCTTGAGCACTGCCTCCGCCACCAGGCGGTCACCCTCAGGCATCGCGAGCCGCCGCAGCTTCTGGTTGTCCGTCGGCTTCAGGAAGGGGTACTCGTCGAGCGACAGCTTCTTGAGCAGGGTCACGTTGAGCCCGTCGAGGTTCGTCCACAGCACGTCGCGGTGGATCGACAGCGCCTGCGACAGCGACTGCATGGCGAAGAGCTTCTCCTCGAGCAGCGGCTGCTCGACAAGCTGGCGCAGGATCCGAAGCCACGCCACACCGATGTCGAACGCCTTCTGGTGCTGGCCCGCGGCGCAGAGCCGGTACATCTCGGCGGTCGAGTACACGCCGAGGGTGCGGATCGCGCCGAAGTAGCCGAATCCGATCTGGCCAAGCGCGTCCCCGCCGCCCACGCGCGTGACCACTCCCGCGCTGCGCCACGCCTCGGGGACCGAGGCCGTGCCGTACGGCATCGCGAAGACCAGCGCATCCTGCGACTTCAGCAGCGCGTCCCCAATCGGGGCATTGGCCTTCGACCATTCCGAGATCTTCGCCCAGTCGGATGCGCCCGGCCAGACGCCCGATGCATCGAACTGGGGACCCACCTCCACAGGGCACGGCGTCGCGGCCACGAGCGCACCCATCACGGCCTGCGCGCTGCGGTTGCGCTCGCTCACCTTGAAGGGCTCGAGTCCGTTGAGCGCCTGGATCAGGGCCGAGTCCTCGGCACCGGCTGCACCGGGCGCACTGGCTTGCGGCTCGGCGGCCCATGCTGGGGCGGGCGTGGTCACGGCAACCAGGCCAAGGACCAGCAGACCGGGCAGGCCCCGCCGCGCAAGGCACCCGAGGATGGCATCGAAACAAGTCAATCCATGCATGGGAGATGGAGGGTAGCACAGCCGGGCGGGCTACACTCGCCCGCCCGCCGCGTCCGGCGCAGGAGGTTTCATCATGATCGTTGGCGTTCCCACTGAAGTGAAGACCGACGAGTTCCGAGTCGGCATGCGTCCCGTTGGCGTCGAGATGCTCGTCCGCGAGGGCCACTCCGTGCTCGTGCAGTCGGGTGCGGGGCTCGGGAGCGGCTTCGCCGACGAGCAGTACGCCGCGGCGGGAGCCCGCATTGTCCCAGACGCCAAGGGCGTCTGGTCCGGCGCGGACATGGTCGTGAAGGTCAAGGAGCCTCAGCCTCAGGAGATCCCCATGATCCGCCCTGAGCAGACGCTGTTCACCTACTTCCACTTCGCGGCCGACCGCGAACTGACTTTGGGCTGCCTCGAGAGCAGGTGCATCGCGGCGGCGTACGAGACGCTCACCGATGACCATGGCCACCTGCCTCTCCTCACGCCCATGAGCGAGGTGGCCGGCAAGCTCTCCGTGCAGGAGGGCGCGAAGTACCTCGAGCGTCCCTTCGGTGGTGCAGGCGTGCTGCTTGGCGGCGTGCCGGGCGTCGCCCCGGGACATGTCCTGGTGATCGGAGGCGGGGTTGTCGGCGCCTGCGCCGCCCGCATGGCCGCGGGCCTTGGCGCAGACGTCGTCATCCTTGACGTCAGCATCGAGAGGTTGCGCTGGCTCAGCGACGTGATGCCAGCGAACGTGAGCTGCGTCTTCAGCGATCCCCAGGCGATCCGCGAGCGGCTCGCGTGGGCGGACCTCATCATCGGCGCCGTGCTGCTGCCCGGCGCGCGTGCGCCGAAGCTGGTCCGCAAGGCCGACCTTGCCCACATCCGCCCGGGATCGGTGATCGTCGATGTCGCCATCGACCAGGGCGGATGCGTCGAGACCGCGCGCGTGACCACCCATCGGAACCCGACATACGTCGTGGACGGCATCGTGCACTACTGCGTCGGCAACATGCCCGGCGCAGTGGCACGCACCTCCACGCAGGCGCTCACGAACGCCACGCTCCCGTGGGTGCTCAAGCTCGCGCGCGTGGGCGCGGACCAGCTCTCCCGGATGGACCACCACTTCGCCAACGCGATCAACATGACGCGCGGCACCCTCACCAACAAGGCCGTCGCCGAGGCGCACGACCTCGAGTTCGAGCCGCTTCCGGCATGAGCGCCCCATCCGACTCCGCGCCGGCAGTGCCCCTGCGCGTCAACGTCCTGCTCCTTGGCACCGGCGGTCGCGAGTCAGCGCTCGCGTGGAAGCTGCGGCAGTCGCCTCGACTTGGCACGCTGTGGGTGCAGCCCGACGCCAACGCGCAGCTGCTCGAGCTGGGCACGCCCTGCCCCGAGAAGATCGACTTCCGCGCGAAGTTCCACCTCGAGCGCTGGCTTGACCGCAACGATGTGCAGCTGGTCGTGGTCGGTCCGGAGGGACCGCTGTCCGAGGGTGTCGCCGATGCGCTCACGAGGCATGCCGATGCGGCCAGGGGCATCACGTCCCGACTCGTCTTCGGACCGGTCAAGGCTGCTGCGCGGCTTGAGTCGGACAAGGCATTCGCCAAGCACGTCATGCGCGAGGCGCGCGTGCCGACGGCAGAGGCGCGCGTCTTCACGACGCTCGAGTCCGCGATCAGGTCCGTGGAGGACCGTGACGAGCCCTGCGTCGTCAAGGCCACCGGCCTCTGCGCCGGCAAGGGCGTCACCGTGTGCGACAGCGCGGCGGATGCCGTCGCTGCGCTTCGACGCTGCATGGACCGCAAGGAGTTCGGCGATGCGGGCGCCACGGTGCTCGTCGAGGAGCGCCTTGAGGGGCAGGAGCTCAGCGTGCTCGCGCTCGTGGACGGCCGCACCATCACGGTGCTTGATCCGTGCCAGGACCACAAGCAGGTCGGCGAGGGCGACACGGGCCCGAACACAGGCGGGATGGGCGCCTACTGCCCGACTCCGCTCGCCGACGACGAGCTCATGCGGACCGTATCGCGCGACGTGCTGGTGCCCACGGTCGATGCGCTGCACCGCGACGGCATCTCCTTCCGCGGCGTGCTCTACGCGGGCCTGATGCTGACTCCCTCGGGCCCGAAGGTGCTCGAGTTCAACACCCGCTTCGGCGATCCCGAGACCCAGCCGCTGATGGCGAGGCTCCAGGGCGACCTTGTGGAGATCCTCTGGCGGACGGCGGCCGGCACGCTCGACGGAGCCGATGTGCAATTCGACCCGCGCGTCGCCTGCGCCGTGGTCGTGTGCTCTGGCGGCTACCCGGGGGCCGTGACCGGCGGGCTGCCCATCGATGGTCTTGATCGCGCCCGGGAGGTGGCTGGTGACGGCGAGCAGGTGATCGTCTTCCAGGCAGGGACACGCCGCTCGGATGAGGGGCATGTCGTCACCAACGGCGGTCGGGTCGCGACCGTCGTTGGACTTGCGCCAGACCTCGCGGGCGCGCAGGCGGTGGCGAACCGGGCGGCGGCATGCATTCGCTTTCCAGGTGCCTTTTACCGCCGGGACATTGGGCACCGGGTGCTCAGAGTCCCTTCCGCCCGCTGACGCGCGAGGTCCGGAAATAATGCACCCGCGTTGTGGGTCTGCTCGTATAGGGTTAGACTCGGTGCCGGTACCCACTCCCCGGGTACCGGACTTCGGTCCGTCAGCCCACATCAAGAAGAGTCGGAGTTTTTTCATGCCATCACGGCCCCTACTTCGCGCTGTCGCCGCCACCTTGGTCGCTTCGGTCCTCGCCGCCGTCGTGATTGACCAGGAGGTTGCAGCCCGAACCCTCCTCGACAAGTCCAGCCAGCCCACTCGGGCGCAGGTCGACACGGCCGGTGCGATGAAGTCGGTGCCGGGCACCACCGTCGCGCGACGCACAGCGCCCAAGGACCCTTCGCGGCTCGAGCTGCCGGTGCACCCTGTCAAGGGAACGCCCGAGCACACGGGCAGGCTTGTCGTGAAGTTCGTGGATGGCCTTGCGATTCGTGCGTCGCGTCGGCTCAGTCCCGCGCTTGCGGCCGATCCGACTGTGCCCGCTGACCTCTCGCTGACCAACGCCACCTTGGCGCGCTACGGCGCGCGCATCCGCCAGGCGATCGACCTTGACACGGACGTGATCGAGGGGCTCCGCATGCGCGCCCTCGAGCGCAGCGGGAAGATCCAGCCTGATCTCCGCGCGATGATGCTGGTCGAGGGCATCGGCGAGCACGCACTGCTCGCTGCGGCCCAGGAGCTGCTGATGCTGCCCGAGGTGCAGTGGGTCGAGATCGAGCGCAAGACGGAACTCGCCGGTGGCGGCACGTGCGAAGGCTGCGGCGAGCCGGGCTGCCCGCCATGCACCGTCGCGCATGCAGGTCCATTCTGCGGCGACGGTGGCTGCTGCGAGTCTGTCGGCGCGGTGCGCCCGATCTGCACGCTCCCGGCAGACGAGGGCGGCCAGTGGGACGAGGTGTGCGCTGCGCTGGCGAACATGATCTGCGGCCCGAGCGCCTTTGGCGGCGGTGGATACGACACGTGCCTCCAGCCGCCTGGCCTGCCGCCGACGCCCATCTACTACGAGGAGTCGGTCATCTTCGGCGGAAGCTGCTTCATCCCGCGCGCGGGAGTCGGGTGCCAGGAGGCGGACTGCTGCCGCAACACCTGCTTCGCCGACGTCACCTGCTGCACGATCAGCTGGGACGAGGAGTGCGCAGCGCTCGCCATGGGACTCGAGGAGTGCTACCGCACCTCCGGCTACAACTTCCCGGGCGGCAAGCCGACCGGCAACCCGTTCAACCCCAACCCGCAGTCGACCTCCCCGCTCTTTGACGAGCAGATGCTCGAGGTTCCCCAGCCGCCGTTCGCGGCACCGGGAAGCGCACCCCTTGCGCTCTTCACCACCGCGCAGCGCGCGCCGGATCCGTACGGCGGACCGAATCCCCCCCCGCCGGACCTCGGGCCCTTCGTGCAGTTCGCCGACGTCACGCTCTACCGAGGCGGCGGACTTGACCTCGATGCGTTCGCCTTCCTGCAGCAGCAGTTCCCGGGCGAGGGTCCGTTCCTGAATGGCCGGACCATCACGATTGGCGTGGTGGAGCCCTCCGCCCTGGTCGATCACGAGGATCTCTCGATCAACCCGGACGGCACCGGAGGCACCAAGATCCTTGTGGAGCCGGGCCAGACGCCGCTGGTGATCTGCGACCAGACCGTGCCGCCGCCGACGTTCTCGGGGTCCTTCTACACGGCGCCCCACCACGGCACTGCGGTCATGGGAGTCATCAGCGCCAACGTCAACGAGTTCGGCATCAGCGGCATCGCGCCCGAGGCACGAGTCCGCTTCTACCCCACCGAGACCGTTGAGGCCCAGGGACGTCTTCTCACGGCGCTCACGAACGCTTCCGCGCAGCTGGCTACGCCCACCGCGACCGATCCGGAGCCGGGCAACATCATCGTCGCCCCGATCGGCGAGGCAGGCCAACCGCTCTGGACCGCAGACTCGCGCGCCACGGTGATGGGTGTCGGGATCGATGCCGGCGTGACCTTCGTGGTTCCGGCGGGCAATGCCGCGATTCCGGTCGTGGAGCCAGAGGGTGAGGTCCAGGAGTTCGCCGCCGCCAACTGCATCACGACCGGCGGGTGCAACCCCGGCTTCGAGGCGACCGATCCGCCGGTGGTTGGATTCTTCCCCACTGGTGGCGGCGGCCTGAACTACTGCAGGACCGGCATCAGCAACTTCGATGTGTCCGGCGCTGGCCTCGTCACGATCTCCGGATGGGGGTCAGGCGTATGCACGCTCGGCTACGGCGACCTCTTCTGCGGAGAGATCGCTGACGTCACCGATCCGTGCCAGACCAACCTGCTCCGCACCTACACCGCGCGCTTCGGCGGCACCAGTGCCGGCGCGGCGCAGATCGCAGGAGTCACGGCGCTCGTCCAGGCCTTCGCCAAGCAGATCTACGACGGGCTGCCCCTGAGCCCCTCCAACGTCAGGGACCTCTACCTGGCTCAGTCGAGCGTCTACGAGCAGTGCGGAACCGCCGGACTGCCGGGCACGGCGGTGCCATCTTGGCTTGGCGACACAGTGCCCGGCCCGGGCGATGCGCGCATCGGCGGTTTCCCGAACATGCGCCGCATCGGCGTGTCCATCGTGTCGGGACAGATCGGCGACGAATCCCTCTTTGGCGCCAACGACTGCACATTCAAGCTCGTGTGCGGCACGCGCCTCACCGGCAACAACTTCAGCATCCGCGAGCTGGACCGAAAGTTCCTCCGTTGCCGCACCGCGCGACCGGGCCGAGGCCAGTCGGCATCCGGACTCGGACCGACGCTGTACTACCCGCCAATCAGCCGCATTCTCGACCTCCAGGTCGTGCGGCCCACCCTGTTGGCGAGCCCCGACGAGCTCTTCGCGGTGAACGTGACCCTCAACGGACGTCCCGCGAGCGGCACGGTGTTCGTGACCGTGTTCCTCTACAACGGTCAGTTCAACCGCTGGACGTGGCTCGGCGCCCAGCCGCTCCCGGCCGATCCCGATGTTCCGCTGGTGTTCGGCCTCGGTCCCTGCAGCAATGCGGAGAACTTCCTCGCCAACATCGGCGGCACGCAGTCCATCGCAGCACGCGTCGTGGCCTATCCGCTGGGATCGACTGGACAGTCTGAAGTCTGGTTTGACCGGATCCTGATCGACTACAACAATCCGCTCATTCCGGTGCCTCCGCCCTGCGAGTGAGCGACGCGCGACATGCAGTCTCCGGCTTCAACTTCTGACCCCAGATTTGACTCCACCCTGCCGTGCGGTAGGGTGGAGGTATCCCTGCGGGGCGTCGCGGGGCTTCATGCACAGCCGATGGTCGGACGCATCGCCGTCCGGTCCAGAGGTGCACTCGCCGGTTCTGGAGTGCGGTGCGAGGAGTCAGCAGTGAGTCGCCCCGCCCCGTACGCAATCAGCCCTGTTCCCTGTCCAGACACGCCGATGGCGCGGCTGCGCCTACGCGGTTCCATCCGTTCCCTGGCCGCTTTCAGCGGCGACTGAACCCAACGACAGCATCCTGAGCTCACCAATGCCGATGAACCGAATGCCCGTCATCTCCGCCGCGTGCCTCGCCCTGACGAGCCTTGCGCTCGCCACAGCCGGTGCCGAGCGCGCATCTGCAATGTCCGCACAGAAGACCGATGGCGGCAGCAGGTCGTCGAGCTCCGCACTGGCGCCGGCGAAGAAGGGAAAGAGACCTTCCGCTCCGCTGCCCGCCATGGGTCCCGCACCGGCCACCGGCGCAGAGGCCTCGCCAGGCGGGCTGCCGGTCCTCACACGTGAAGGCGTCCGGAGCCTCCGCGTGGGCGATCCGCTCGCGCTGCCGACGCCCGATGGAGATGTCATCCGATACGAGGTCGATCGCCGTGGATTCACCGACGCGGACACGTGCGAGATCGTGCTTCGCAGCGCTGGCCGCGAGACGACCTACGGGCTCATCGTCCAGCGCGGTCGTCACCTGGCCGGGTTCCTGCAGCGGATCGATGGCCGTGCCTACCGCCTCATGCCCTCCGGCAACGGCTCGTACCGGCTCGACCGAGTGATCTATCCCGAGGGAGTGGACTGCGGTGTCGGCAAGGTCCAGATCCCCGGCATGGCCACACCCGAGATGATCGCGGCCCGAGACGGCGTGGCCGGCGGTGTCAGCCCATGCCCCCCAGAAGCGGCGCCCTTCGACCTTCCTCCGACGCTGCGCAAGGACAACGGGATGATCATTGACGTCCTGTTCGTGTTCACCCAGAACGCGGCCGACCTCGCGGCCCAGCAAGGTCGCGACGTGCGCACGCTGGCGGGACTTGCCGTCGCGCAGGCCAACCTCGCGATGCTGCGCTCAACCCTGCAGCCGATGAGCGACTTCGACGGCCACGACGGGACCAACACCCTCAACAACAACTGCGGCTACGGCGCCGGCGGCTTCCCCGCCGAGCCCGCAGGACCCACGTGCGAGTTTGGCTGGCCGCAGGGCATGTCGGGCACGTGCAAGGACGACACGTCCGAGCCCCCGAAGAACAAGATCACGACTCACGCCACGCTCGCCGGAGTGACGCCGGCTGAGCAGGAAGTCTGCACGCCGCGCATCAGGCTTGTGGCGGCGCTCGTGGCTGACGGGTTCTTCGGACAGGAGGCTCCGTACAACAGCACGGGTCTCGCCGTCGATCTTGGTCGCGTGCAGAACCCATTCGACGGCTACATGGACTACGTGCCCACGTGGCGCGATGCGCTCGGCGCTGACTCGGTGTGCCTCGTCGGGCTCAACTACGGATCCGACTCCGCGTTCATCGGGCTCGCGAGCCTGATGGTCGACGCGAACAACCTCGCCCAGGCGCTCTACACGCCTGCGACAAGCGTCGTGCCCATGCCCCTGTCCGGAGTCGGCAATCCGCACCCGTTGGTTGACCTCTCCGCCATGCCGGATCCGAACCTGCCATTCGATGGCGGCAACGCGGGCAATCCAGTCGATCCGACCCTGTCGACCCTCCAGGCCTTCCAGGGCAGCCCCTACTCGCTGCTCGACTACACCGCCATCGATGACCTGGTGTACGCGCACGAGCTCGGGCACAACCTCGGGTGCCAGCACAATCACGACGACGGCGACCGATCCGCCGATGCGCTCTTCCCGGACTCCTTCGGCTACCGAACCCAGGGCGGCGGCGGCGGCGGCCAGGAGGGCTTCAAGACCGTGATGTCCTACGGCAACCAGACGAGGCTGCCGGGCTACTCGAACCCGTTCCTCAACTGGAACAACTTCGCGCCAGGCAACCCGGAGATTCCCGCCGATGCCGCTGGCATCGAATTCGATTTCGCGTGCACGGGCCTTGATGGCGACGGCACGGACACGAGGTACATCCCCGGCCGAGGCGTGAACCAGGACACCTGCGCGCCGTCGACGCCCCAGAACCAGTGCGACAACGAGACCGACGAGGATCCGAACTCCACCGACCCTGCGCCGATGGTGGTCCGCACTGACGTGGAACTCGACGAGCAGCTCGACGAGGACCAGTCCGGCGCCGCGTTCAACTCACGATCGATCTCGCAGGCGAAGTTCGACTTCGCGCGATTCCGCTGCAGCGTCTTTCCCGTCGTCGACTGCAACGACGACACCGTGGATGACTTCGTGCAGGCGCTTGACGGGTTCCTCACCGACTGCAACGCGGACGGCGTGCCGGACGAGTGCGAGACGACTCCCGATCCGGGCAGCGGCAACCCCAACGACTGCAACGGCAACGGCATCCCGGACTCGTGCGACATCAGCGACGGCACGAGCCCTGACGACAACGTGAACCTGATCCCCGACGAGTGCGAGGACCAGACCGCCCTCTTCTCGGAGACCTTCGAGCGCATTCCGTTCGGATTCGTCGAGGGCTCGATGCCCATTGCGAAGGTGTCTGATGAAGCGCTCAAGGAGATCAGGAAGCTCGACCCCGACTTCCCCGACCACTTCGCGACGATCGAGACCGTGGGCCTCGCGCAGGCTCCCGGCAACGGCGGCTACGTCTACTTCGACGTGCTGCCGAATGCCTTCCAGTACCGCCTTGGCGGCAACGGCGTGAGGCCGTGCCCGGACTTCGCCTCGGAGCAGGTGTCGTCCACCAACGGGTTCGCGCGCGCGATCGGCAACCGCGGCTACGGGCAGTCGCTCAACTTCGACGCGAACACCGGCGACTTCCCCTCGCAGGCGGGCATCACCACGATCACGGCGGCCCGCAACTGCCAGGAGGTCCGCCTCTACCTCAATGCGGCCGACTTCACGGGCTACTTCAACTACGAGCCCCCGCTTCCGCTCCTGAACAACTATCCGTACCTGCGCGAGAATGTCGTCTTCATCTCGGCCTTCAACGAGGCGGGCGAGCTGGTCTACGAGCAGTCGCTCGACCTGCGCGGGCAGTGGGCGAGCTTCACGCCCGGCTGCAGCGAGAACCCCAATCCGTCAGGCTTCGTGTTCCTGCGGATCGGAGCGCCCCTCGGTTCCGACACGGAGCTCGAGATCCGCTCTGTGGAGATTCGCGGCGCATTTGTGGTGATCGACAACATCTCCTTTGATGCGGGCCTGGATGACTCCGCGTACCCCTGCGTGGCTGACATCGCGGGCGGTCCATTCGACGCGCTTGGCCTTCCCACCCCCGATGGCCGCGTCGACGGCAGCGATCTCCTTGTTGTCCTGGCCACCTGGGGCTACGGCCTCGACGGCTTCGCCCAGTTCTCGACGTGCCCGCCTGATGCGGCAACCCCCGGCGAGGAGCTGCCCCGCAAGGCAGACATCAACGAGGACTGCCAGGTGGACGGCATGGACCTTCTTGAGGTGCTGTCCGCCTGGGGCCAGTGCCTCGGCGGAGTGCCCTGATCCCGCGCCTTCGCGCCCCGAACCGACCCAAGCTCCCACGAACGGCCACCACCATGCCCTACACATCCATTGCGATCGCCGCGCAACTGCTCGCGTCTGACAAGCTCCTCGCGGAACATGTCGCTCCCGCCGATGCAGGCCCCGCTTTCGTGACGCGAGACGCCGACCCGACCGGCGCGTCGGCCCTCTCCGCATGGATGCCGATCGTGGCGGATGGCTCCGCGCGTCCGATGCCGGTCTCGGAGCTTCGCCGACTGGCGAAGGAGACCGAGCGGGTCGTCTCGACCGAGAAGCCGACCTTCGTCGTGGACAGCCTGCGCGCTGGCCAGCCGCGCTCGGTGGGCAACGATGGCGGTGTGGCGGGATTCGTCGATGGACCCGGATTTGACATCAGCATCTCGGTGTTCGCGGCGGCATCGATTCCCCCGGACCTCCAGGACCAGCTGCGCGACGCGGTGACCGCGATCGAGTCCTACTTCGAGAACACGCTCTCGAATGCGGTGATCGGCGCGGGCGGCGAGCCCGAGGACGTCCGGCTGAGGCTCGCGCTGCGCGTGACCGCACTCGCCTCCAACATCCCCGGTGCAAGCCAGATCCGGTCCGTGGCGGTCCCGATGTCGCAGGTCACCCGCAAGCTGAACAGCCAGGTGACGGGCAATGACGGCGACGACTTCGCGCCGTCGGTGCCGACCTTCGTGGATGCGGATGGCGATCCGACCGGCGCATCCTCGCTCCGCGTCCGCTACAGCGCGGCCAGCACCGCCCCTTCAGGCGAGAACCGCGTGTTCCTCACGCGCGCGCAGTACAACGCACTCGGGTTTGCGGCCGCTGCCGGCGGGCCGACCACGCTGCAGTTCGACGGGACGATCCTGATGAACAGCGGCTTCCAGTGGGACTACGACCCGAGCGACGGCGCGTCGCTGAACCAGGTGACGAGGTTCTCCTTCCAGGACTACCTCGTGCGCGAGATCCTTATCCAGCTCGGGTGGATCTCGGGCGTGGACTTCCTCCAGCGGGACATGACGATGCTCGACATGTTCCGCTTCAGCCCGCTCGCCAGCCAGCTCGTGGCCGTGACCGACGAGTCCCCGTTCACCGGAGAACCCATCAACTCGCCGCTGGGGTCCGCATGGCTCTCAAACACGATCCTCGCGGGCTTCTACGCAAGCGGCACCGGGAGCAATGACCTCCCCATGGACTACAACCCTGGCGTGAACCTTGCGATGCTCACCGCGGCCGAGGAGATCATCGCGGACGGCACGTTCAACGTGGATCCTGACCACCTGGCGAATCTCATCTCCAACCAGGTGACGGTGCCCGGAACTCCAGGCGAGCCGCCGAGCCCCAAGGATGCGATGCAGCTCTCGCTGCTGTACCAGCTCGGAGGTCTTGACGTTGCCGTGCCGGCTCCCGCCAACCCATCGCGTCCGACCGTGCTGGACTCCCTCAACCGGTTCGATGACGGCGACTGGCCGCCCGCGCCCTTCGACACGCGATCCCGCTATCCCGATGGTGCGGTGCCGACAGTGGTGTCGTGGCCGACGTCGCCACGAGTCCGGTGGAACTTCAATGCGCCTGTGACCCTCGCGGTCGCCGGCAGCACCAACATCGTGGCGGCGAGCACCCCGTTCGGCGGCGCGCAGATCGGCCTCCACGGCGGCCTTACGGTCGCGAACTGCGACTTTGACGAGTTCTCGGTGCCGCCACGCCAGCTGCCGCTGGCGCTCGGCTCCTCGAGCGACTCCGAGGCGCTGGACGCCTTCGACAATCGCTGCCTGCGGGTATCGAGCGGATGGGCCGCGAACCGCGGCCTCGAGATTCGCTGCAGCACAGCGGGAGTGCCGGCACCGTCGGTGTTCCTCGACATGCGGCTTGCAGACAGCGCGTCGAGCACGTGGCAGTTCTCGTACTCCACGAACGGCGGCACGAGCTACAGCTCCGCCGACCTTCCGAACGACGGCATCTTCAGCATCGCCACGCCTGATGCCTTCATCTGCGGCATCCAGTTCGACCTCCTGGTGCCGACGTTCACCCCGGGCGCTAACACGAGGTTCCGCATCACGGCCGTGCCGCCACCCGGAGCCACTGCCCTGCAGTCGGTCAGCGAGGCCCGCGGCGGCACGATC
>JBIIIL010000204.1:0-4888 GCA_044234825.1 Phycisphaerales bacterium | reverse complement strand
AACACGACCCCAATCGTGCGGCGCCGGTAGGCGACCAGCTCGCGCTCCGGCATGGCATGCACCCGCGAGCCTGCCACGACGATCTCGCCGGAGTCGGGCCTGTCCAATCCGGCAAGGAGATGAAGCAGCGTGCTCTTGCCGCTGCCTGAACGCCCCATCACGGCGTAGAAGCCGGGCTCCCGGATCGCAAGATCGGCGCCCCGCAGCGCAGCCACGGTCTTGCCGCCCTGCACGAAGCTCTTGCGCAGCGCCCGCACCCCCACGATCGGGTCGCGGGGTGCCATGCTCAGCTGTTCTGCGGCCGTGCGGCTCTCAATGGACGGGGTGGGCGGCGTCATAGGTCGCGGCATCCATCAGCTTCGCCAGCGGCGAGGCGTCAGACGCACGGATCTTGACGAGCCACCCCTTCCCGAATGGATCGCTGTTGACGAGGGAGGGATCCTTCGCGGCCGCCGCATTCACTTCCGCGATCGTGCCCGCAACGGCCGAGTAGACGTCGCTGGTGGTCTTGACGCTCTCCACTTCGCCGACTGAGCCTCCCGCCTGCACGGCGGTGCCAGCCGCCTTCATCTGCACGTAGGTGATGTCCGTGAGCTCGTTGGCGGCGAACTGGGTGATGCCGACGGTGACGAGGTCACCGTCCTGGCGGAACCACTCGTGCGACTCGGTCATGCGGCAGTTGGCGGGGGTAGGCATGCAATGTTCCTTGGAAGCGTGCGGTCGGGAGCGGGAATATACGGTCCCGGTATCCTCGGGGCGCTCAAGGGCCCCACGACGTGCAGTCACAGATCACCCTCACACTCAACGCCAGCTGCCTGCGGCAGCCGCCCAAGCGCGGCGGCAATCCCGTGGCGCTCATGGATATCCCGGAGTTTGTCGCCCAGGAGTTCGGCCTTCGGGGCATCCAGTTGCCTGTTGACCTCATCCGAGGCCGGCACCTGCGCGAGATGGACGAGCTCCGGCACAACGCCGACAAGGCAGGCAGCCCGCTCCTGGTGCTGAGTCAGGACGAGCCCATCGACCTGGGCGCGCGCACAGATGGAAGCGAGGGCATCGCCCGCATCGCGGCGCTCGGGTCGGCCGCGCGCCACCTCGGGTGCGGGCACGTCGCCATCCGGACCGTCGCGGCCCCGGACCGCATGGACACCATCATCGCCTGCGCCAAGCGGGCGATCGACATGCTGCGCAAGAACGATGTGGGGCTCCTCATGCGATCGGGCCCGGAGACGATGCCCGATCCGGCCGCGCTCGCGGACGTGATCCGTCGCATCGGCGGTTTTCACATCGGCGCCATGCCGAGCTTCGCGGATGCACACGCATCAGGCGACCTCGGCGCGGCGATCAGGCTGCTCGCGCCGTACTCGCACCTTGTCGAGGCGACGATCGTGGGCTTCGGCAAGTCCGGCCACGACAAGTGGGACCTCTCCGAGGCCGTCGACGCGCTTCGCGGGGTTGGGTACATGAGCCTGCTCAGCATCGACTGGCGCGGGTCCAAGGGCGACTGGGTCGCGACGGTGCACAAGGCCAAGTCGGAGCTCCTCGCGGCCATCGGACGCGAGGAGCAGGTGGCGTGAGCCGCCTCATCGTCACGATCGACGGCCCGGCGGGGACCGGGAAGTCGTCCGCGTCGGCGCGCCTTGCCGAGCGAATTGGCTGCGAGATGCTCGATACGGGCGCCATGTACCGGGCTGCGGCGCTTCTTGCGATCGACCGGCGCATCGACCCTTCGTCCGGTCCTGCCATGTGCGCCGCGCTCGCGGAGTGCCCGGTCACGATCGACTGGCATGTGCGGCCTGCGATCGTGCGCCTCGGGGGTCTTGACGTGTCGCACCGGATCCGCGAGCCGGACGTCACCGAAGCCGTAAGCGCCGTGGCGGCAAACGCGGCCGTCCGCGAGCACATGGTGCGGCTGCAGCGGGCCGCCGGGGCTGCGCATCCCCGCCTGGTGTCGGAGGGGCGCGACCAGGGCACGGTCGTGTTCCCCGATGCGGATGTGCGCATCTGGCTCGATGCCCGGTCGTCGGTGCGTGCGGGCCGCAGGTGCGCGGAACTCAGGGCGCGCGGCATCGCCGCGGACGAGGACACGGTGCGCACGCAGATCGAGCAGCGTGACCATCGGGACCGCACGCGTGTGGATGGGCCGCTGGTGATGCCGGAGGGTGCCGTCGTGGTGGACACGAGCGAGCTCACCTTTGACGAGGTCGTCGATGCGCTCGAGCGTGCCGTTCGGGCTCGGGTGCATGTCGAGACCCGCTCGGGGGCCTTCGCCCGCGGCGCGGGGACCGCGCGGCCGTGATTCGCGCATTCGACCACCAGCGGCGCGCGCCGGGACTCGGTTTCTGGCGCACCTTGTGGTGGGACGCGTGCCGCTTCCAGTGCCAGGTCGCGTACACGCTGCTGTGGGACCTTCGCGTGGAGGGCGCTCAGCACATCCCGCACGAGGGACCCGCGATCGTCGTCGCGAATCACCAGTCTTTCCTCGACCCGCCCGCGCACGGCATCGCGCTTCGCGACCGTCCGTTCCGGCCGCTCGCGCGCGCGAGCCTGTTCCGCACCCGGATCGGCGGCGCATGGCTGCGCAGCGTCGGCGTGATACCGCTCAAGGATGAGGGGGGCGATGCCGCTGCGATGCGCGAGGCGCTCGATGCGCTTCGGCTCGGTCGCATCGTCCTGATCTACCCGGAAGGCTCGCGAAGCGAGGATGGCGCGATGATGCCTTTCGAGGCGGGCGTCTCGCTCATCGTCCGGCGCGCGAAGGTGCCGGTCGTGCCTGCGGCGATCGAAGGCGCATTCGATGCGTTTCCGCGCGGCCGGTCGATCCCGCGACCCGGGCGGCTCGCGGTGCGCTTCGGCCCCGCCATTTCGGCCGCCGAGGCGACAGCGATGTTCCGCGATGCTCGCGGCGGGCTCGCGGAGCTGCACCGCCGTGTGGACGCGCTCCGCCTGCAGTGCAGGGACGACCTCCGTCGGCGCTCGGGCGGACTGCTGCCGCGGGCAGGTCCGGGCGACGGCGCATACGAGGGCCCGCGCGTGCGCGAGGCGCAGGGCGCGCAGCCATGAGCCCGCGGGAATCCCTCTCGCCGCGGGAGGCTGCGGCGCGCATTGCGCGCACGCTGTCCGATGAGGGATTCACCGCGTACTTCGCGGGTGGATGCGTGCGCGACCGCGTGCTGGGCATCGAGCCCGCGGACTACGACGTGGCCACCGACGCCACGCCTGAGCAGATCGTTCGGGTGTTCCCGGGCGCCCGCGGAGTCGGCGAGGCATTCGGGGTGATGCTCGTGCGGATCGGGGGGCGCACCGTGGAGGTGGCCACCTTCCGTTCCGAGGGCGGGTACATCGACGGTCGCCGGCCCACCGAGGTGCGCTTCACCAACGCGCGGGAGGACGCGGCGCGCCGCGACTTCACCATCAACGGGCTGTTCGAGGATCCGGTGACGGGCGAGGTGATCGACTACGTGCATGGCCGGGATGACATCGCGGCTCGCCGTCTCCGTGCGATTGGTGATCCGGACGCGCGATTCCGCGAGGACCGGCTGCGCACGCTGCGTGCGGCTCGCTTTGCCGCGCGGTTCTCGCTCGAGGTCGATCCCGGCACCGCGGGCGCCGCACGCCGCTACGCCGCAGACCTAGCGGGAGTCAGCCGCGAGCGGGTGGGCCAGGAGCTTCGCAAGATGCTCGCGCATCCGACTCGCGCCTCGGGGCTCGCACTGGTGGAGGCGTGGATGCTCGATGCGCCCGCACTCGCCGAACCGCACTCCACGGGAAGCCTCCGGAGGGTCAGCGCCCTCCCTCCATCCGCATCGTTCGCGGAGTCCCTGGCCGCGTGGTGGCTTGATCGCCTCGCGCGACCGAACCCTCCCTCGGCCGGCGACTGGGTCACGGCGCTCGTGCTCTCGAACCGCGAGGCGGCCGACATGCACGAGACTGCCGCCGCCGTGGAGTGGATCCGGACCGGATGGGACGGGGCACCAACGTCCGCACGGAAGCGGCGCGCGGCTCGACCAACCTTCGCTGCTGCGGTCGCGATCCGATCGGCGGAGGATCCCGCGCATGCGGGCGACGTCTGGCGGTGCGTGGAGGCGCTCCGCGCCGAGCCGGGAGGCCTGGAGCCGGCGCCGCTCCTCTCCGGCGACGACCTGATTGCTGCAGGCCTCTCCCCGGGACCGCATTTCAGGGAGCTCCTCGAGCGCGCCTACGACCGTCAGCTGGAGGGGCAGGTCAGGTCGCGCGAGGAGGCTCTGGCCGCCGCCATTCTGGATTTCGGTCGGTAGCGGCTAGACTTCCCTGCATGCGGACTGCCCACTCGCGGAACACGACCCAACTCCGAATCGCGCTGCGTGCCCTGACGGGTACGGCTGCTTTCTGCCTCGCCGCAGCGGCCATCGCGGGCGTTGCGTCCGACGTTCCGGCTGCAGCACGCGCGGCGGTTCAGTCAGGGCAGGGCACGGGCTCGAAGGGTTCCGGCTCTCAGGGGTCCCCGAAGGCGCCGGCCAGCGCTCCATCCAAGTCATCGCCCGCGAAGGGTTCGTCCACGCAGGGCAAGAAGGCGTCCGCGAAGCCCGAGACTGACTCGAAGGGCAAGGCACCCGCTGCGGCGGCACCCGCCGAGAAGCTCAAGACCGTGTACGTCGTGCCATTCAAGGGCCAGTTCGGCACGGACATCCACCCCGCGTGCTACGAGGAGATCCTCAAGGACCTCGAGGCGAAGCGCCCCGACATCATCGTCTTCGAGCTTGACTCGGCCGACATCGACCGGGTTGAGTACATGGGCGAGGACCCGCGCAATGCCGGCGTCTTCAGCGCGGCGAGCGATGACACCATGATGCGCAAGCTGCTGCGCGACTTCAAGGACAAGCACGGGTACGCGCAGCAGTACATGTGGGTG
>JBIIIL010000203.1:0-4915 GCA_044234825.1 Phycisphaerales bacterium | reverse complement strand
GCGTTGAGGACCGGCCCGACCGAGAACTGGACCTTCTCCACGTCGACCTCGCTGCCCGGTCGAATGCCGCATGCCCTCGCCAGCGCGGCAAGCCCCGGCACTCCGGTGCGGTCGAGTCGCGCAAGCCCTGCACGCACGAGCGCGCGGTTCGCGCCCTGCAGGGGCATCACATCGGTGATCGTGCCGAGGGCCGCCAGCGGCAGCGTCTCGAGCAGCGCCTCGCGAAGCGCCGGCTGCACCCGATCGCTGCCGCTCCACGCGCGCGCGAAGGCCCATGCCAGCGTCCACGCCACAAGCGCCCCGCACATGTGCCATGCAGGCGTTCCGGCTGGTGCTGCCTCCCCTCCGACCAGCGCGGGGTGGACGACCGCATCTGCATCTGGCAGCGCGATGGCCCCGCCATCGCCTCGGGCAAAGGCGTGATGGTCCGTCACCACGAGCCTCATCCCAAGCTGGCGCGCATGGCGAGCCTCGGCCAGGGCGGTGATGCCGCAGTCCACGGTGACCACAGTGGCCGCACCCTGGCGCGCAAACTGCTCAAGCGCGCTCGATGACAGGCCGTAGCCCTCGGCCATCCGAAGCGGCACATGGGCCAGCACGTCTCCATCGGGCCGAGCGGCCCGCATCACGTGCACGAGGATCGCAGATGCGCAGATCCCGTCGGCGTCATAGTCCCCGTGGATCGCGATGCGCTCGCCCGCCCGCCAGGACCTTGCGATCAGCTCGCCTGCCGCGGCCGCGCCGGTCACCGAGTCGGGCGACGGCAGGTCGGCGAGTCCGGAACCCGCCGCCGGCAGCGCAAGCGGCAGCGCGATGCCGCGGGCCATCGCGATCCGCTCGGCGAGCCCGAGGCGTTCCCGCTCCCGCTCTCCCACCACCGGCGCCGACCACGCGTGCAGCCACCCTTGCATGGCGTCGAGGCTATACCCGAGGTTGCCCGCGCCGCAGCCTGTCGGGCATACTGCGCGCCGGAGCCTCACCTACCCAACCTGGAGCGACATGGACATGCCTCACCGTTACAAGACCGTGCTTCTCTTTGGAGCGCCCGGGGCCGGCAAGGGCACGCAAGGCAAGATCCTCGGCAAGATCCCGGGCTTCTTCCATCTGGCTTGCGGCGACGTGTTCAGGTCCCTCGACATGACCAGCGAGCTGGGCAAGCAGTTCCTCCAGTACTCCTCGCGCGGGGAGCTCGTGCCGGACGAGCTCACGATCGAGATGTGGAGCCAGAACATGCACGCGCAGACGGTCCTCAGCCTCTACAAGCCTCGGGAGGACCTTCTCGTGCTCGACGGCATCCCGCGCAATGTCGCGCAGGCGAGGGCTCTCGAGAAGTTCATCAACGTGCTTAAGGTGATCCACCTGATGTGCCCGGACGAGGACGCGATGGTGAACCGCATGAGGCGGCGCGCGCTGAAGGAGAACCGGATCGACGACGCGGACGAGAAGGTGATCCGCAGGCGGTTCGAGGTGTACCGGCGCGAGACGCAGCCCGTGCTCGACCACTACCCCAAGGCCCTCATCACTGAGGTCAGCGCGATCGGCTCGCCGGCAGCCGTGCTGCAGCATGTGCTCGAGGTCGTGGTGCCCGTGCAGGACAGCCACTTCCGGAATCCGCTGTAGTCCCCGGCCTTTCGGCCACTAGCGGGCCGGGGGCACGGCCGTCGGGGCAACGCCCGGTCCGCCCTCAAGCGGCACATTCACGTCGCGCTCGGGGAACCGCATCCGGATCTCGCGCACGACTGCCTCGCGCCAGTCCTGCGCGCTTGCCGAGGGCAGCCGTGCCTCGAACCTCTCCAGCTCCGCTGCGTCCGCAAGCTCCACCTCCACCCCGACGCGGTCCTCGACCGTCATGCCGTCCTCGCCCACCTGGATCCGGCCGCGCTCGTCGCGTCGAGGGCGGGCAACCGTGAGGCTTACGGTCTCGCCAGGCGTACGGGACTGAATCATGGTGACGAGCTGCTCGCTGGTCTCCACGGCGACGTCGCCGATGCGCTCGATGCGGTCCCCGGCGCGCAGCACGCGCTCTGCAGGCATGCCAGGCAGCAGCATGCTGATCTCGACGCCGGGCCGGACACGGTCCATCGACGACTGCATGCGAATCCCGAGGGCGCCGCGCGGCATGGCGAGCGCGCGTGTGCATGCGGCAGCCACCAGGCGCGCGTGCTGCTCGGGCGAGAGGCGCCCGCGCACGAGCGCTGCGATCAGCTCCTCAAGCGGGAAGGTGCCGGATTCGAGCTCGGCGCTGGCGCGCTGGCGCACCTCGAACCGCGAGTCGTCGAGCCGGGCGATGCACTCCAGCAGCGGCTGCGGAAGCGCCACCCGACCGACGGACGAGGGATCCCACATCCGGCGCACGCGCTCCACGATCATCGGGGTCGGCCGAGTTCGCGGCATGTCTGCGGGGAACTGCGGAAAGAGACCGTCGCCGCCCTGGACCATCCGAGGATCGGCAGCGGCATCGCGCGCCTGCTGGGCCGGCGCCTGGGCGCCCCATGACGCGGAGGCCGCCGCGAGCGCCCATGCGAATGGGCGCACGCGCGGTGCAGCTCGGCCGCGCGGCGGATCCGCCGGCTGGCCGCACGCTGCAGCGCCGCACGTGCAGGAGCATGGCCGGACGATAGGTGCGCTCATGCCGAGTCCATGCATCGCTGGCACAGCGTAGCGAGCGCGTCGCGGCGCTCCCAGAGTGCCGCGGTCTTCCGGTTCACGTGCCGCAGGAAGGCAGCGCCGTCGATCGGACCGAACATGCCCGTGCGCGCGATGCGCGGCACGCTCTCGGCAATCGACGCCTCCACCATCAGCGCGGGCAGCGCTGCGGCATCGCCAGGGCCGAGCCGCAGGGAGGGCGTCACGGCGTATCCGCGCAGGAATGCCTCGAGCCGGGGCATGCTCACGGCCACGGGCCACGATGCCTCATCGCCATCCCCGAGCGGGTCGAGCGCAAACTGCATCGCCGCATTGGCGACGTCAAGCACGCGGTGACCGAGGTGCACCGAGTCGAGATCAAGCACCGCGGTCGGGAATCCCGCGTGGTAGAGGACATTGCCCGGGTGGAAGTCGCCGTGCAGCACGTGTGCGCGCGCCACCGTCCCGGGAATCGGCACGTGGTCATCCGTACGCGATGCCGCGGCCCCCATGCGTTCCTCCAGCTCCGAGAGCGCCGACGCGAGTTCGCCGTGGCGGCCCGCCAGCGGACTCTCGGGCGAGCGCAGGCGCGCCCACGCGAGGCCCACTGCGCGCGCGCGGTGGTAGAGCGATGCCGCCTCCGCAGCGGGTGGCGCCCATCCCTCGAGCGTCCGGTGCCACCTCGCGAGCAGCTGTCCCGCCTCAAGCGCTCCACCGAGCGACCGGTCGAAGGGCTGGCCGTCGATGAACTCGAAGAGCTCGTACACGATGGATCCGCGCTCGAGCCATGTGGCGCCTGTGGCGCGCACGGGCACGATCCTCGGCACCGGGAATCGGAGCCTCGCAAGCTCCGCATGCACTGCATGGCAGAAGGTCACGCGATCCGCGCCCGCGCCGGCGAGGTCGCGCCGCTTCAGCAGGTAGCGCGAAGCGTCCACGCAGTCGACGATCGCCTTGGCGCTGCGCGCACTGCCCCGTCGGTACTCGCGTACGCGCTTGGGCACCGGCACGGCGAACGCGCCGAGGACCTCCCGGGCCTCCTCCGGCGTGAACTTGGCGCGCCTGCTGGCCGCGCCGTCACTCCGCATTCTGGGCCTGCTCCTTGATGCGGTCGATCGCGGTCTTCATGTCCACCACATGGCGGCTGATCTCCGCATCGGCGCTCTTGCTTGCGATGGTGTTCGCCTCCCTCAGCATCTCCTGCGCGAGGAAGTCGAGCGTGCGGCCGACGGGCTCGGGGTTCGCGTCGGACAGGAGCGAATCCAGCTGCGCCAGGTGCGCGGAGAGCCGCGACACCTCCTCAGCGATGTCCGAGCGTTCCGCAAAGATCGCGACTTCCCTCAGGAGGTCGGATGGCTCGACGGCTGCGCCCACCTCTGCAAGGAGCGCGTTGACCCTCTGACGGAGACGCTCCTGGTAGGCCGCCACAACCCGCGGCGCGCGATCACGCACAGCAGCCAGTCGGTCACCAAGCGTCGCCGCGCATGACCGCACATGGTCGCGCAGCGCGGTCCCCTCGGCGGTGCGCATCGCCAGCAGGCGGTCGCATGCCTCGTCGAGCAGCGCCATCGCTGCGGGCTGCACGGAGTGGAGGAAGCTTGCGCCCCCATCGCTGACGACGACGCCTGGCAGCGCGAGCAGCGCGCCGGCGATGGCGGCGCGAGTCGCCGCGTCGTCCTGCGTCGTGCGCGTTCCCAGTCCGGAGAGCGCGCGGTCGAGCTGGATCATGTACTGCGACAGGCGCTCGGCATCGATGCGCGCCGCGACTGCCGTCTCGGCCTCGGTCAGCCTCAGCGAGATGGTGACGCTGCCGCGCCCGAGCCTCCGCGAGCATCTCGACTCGAGCTCGGCCTCGAGCGACTCCATGCCCTCCGGAACCCGGACGGTGCACTTGAAGTGACGGTTGTTGACCGAGCGGACCTCGAGCGACACCGTAGCTCCGCCAACCTTCGTCGCGGCGGTCCCGAAGCCTGTCATCGAGCGGATCATGGCGAGGACGGCTGCGTGAGCCGCTGCACGTCAGGGCGTCGCGGAAGGTGCGGGCGCAGGTGCAGGTGCAGGCGAGGCAGGTGCGGGAGCCGCAGGTGCGGGCGCAGGTGCGGCGGATGCCGCGGGAGCAGGCGCGGCAGCGGGCGCGGGCGCCGGTGCAGCGGGTGCCGGCGCGGTCGCGGTGGGCTGCGCAGGACCGCCGAGCGGAGTGTTCGCCGCAGGAGTGGCGCCGGCGTCAGGCTGTGCCGGGGCAGTTCCGGCCGGAGCAGGCGTGCCAGCGGCGGGCGCACCCGTGCCGGGC
>JBIIIL010000202.1:0-4919 GCA_044234825.1 Phycisphaerales bacterium | reverse complement strand
TGCGGCCCGACTGGCTCTCGTGCACGCGGACCGCCTCGAGCAGCTTGAGTGCGCCGGTGGCGTCCGCGTCCACGGTGTAGACCGGCATGTCGAAGCTGACGCGCACGTGGCTCTGGGCACCAAGGTTGTAGACCTCGTCCGGGTTCACGCGCCGCACGATGTCCGCGAGGTTGTTGCCGTCGCAGAGGTCTCCGTAGTGGAGCTTGAGGTGCGCGCCGGGCTGGTGCGGGTCCTGGTAGATGTGGTCGAGCCTGCCGGTGTTGAAGCTGGAGCTCCGGCGGATCACCCCGTGCACCATGTATCCCTTGGAGAGGAGGAGTTCGGCGAGGTAGCTGCCGTCCTGGCCGGTGATCCCGGTGATGAGCGCGGTCTTCATGGGAGGGATTGCTTAGGGGAATGCGGGTCGCGGCATCCAGAGGCGGATCCGCGCGGGAGCGCGATAGTAAGGTCGGGCACGCGGGGAGCCACTCCGATTTCTGGTTGGCCGGTCCTGTATCGTCGCGGCGCCCAAGCGACTTGAGCGCCTGAGGGCAGGAGTCACCCATGGACCTGGCAACCAAGCGCATTCTCCTGACCGGCGGGGCGGGGTTCCTGGGGCAGGCCGTGCAGGCGCAACTCGCGATGCGCGGCGTCAAGGACGTGACCATCCCGCGGCGGCGTCAGTACGACCTCACCCGCGAGGCCGACGTGGCGAGGCTCTACCGGGACGCGAGACCCGACGTGGTGATTCACCTTGCCGCGGAGGTGGGGGGCATCGGCGCGAACCAGCTCAATCCGGGGCGCTACTTCTTCGCCAACATGGCGATGGCGCTGCACCTCATCGAGCATGCGCGGATCGCCGGCATCGAGCGGTTCGTGCAGACCGGGACCATCTGCGCGTACCCAAAGCACACGCCTGTGCCGTTCCGCGAGGAGAACCTCTGGGATGGCTATCCGGAGGAGACCAACGCGCCCTACGGCGTCGCGAAGAAGGCGGCGCTCGTGATGCTCGACGGCTACCACCGCCAGTACGGGCTGAAGTGCTCGTACCTGCTGCCGGTCAACCTGTACGGGCCGTGGGACAACTTCGACCCCGTGACGTCGCACGTGATCCCCGCACTCGTCCGAAAGTGCGTTGAGGCGGCGGAGTCGGGAGCTGCGCACATCACATGCTGGGGCACCGGTGCGGCAAGCCGTGAGTTCCTGTACGTGGATGACGCCGCGCGCGGCATCGTGCGAGCCGCCGAGGTGATGGAGTCGCCGGAACCGATCAACCTCGGCACCGGACGCGAAATCACGATCCGCGACCTGGTGACGCTCATCGCTCGCCTGACTGGCTTCTCCGGCGAGATTCGCTGGGATTCCTCCAAGCCCGATGGCCAGCCGCGGCGGTGCCTCGACACGCAGCGCGCCAAGGCTCGGCTCGGCTGGCAGGCAGAGGTCGGGTTCGAGGAAGGACTTCGCCGGACCATCGAGTGGTACCGGCAGCACCGGTCGTGGCGCGCCACGCACGATCCCTCAGCGAGCGGATGAGCGGCACACCGCCTGCGCACGGCGCGAGTCTCGCGAAATCCGCCATGCACGGCGGACTCTGGTCCGTGGGCCAGGTGATCGCCAACAAGGCGCTTGCGCTGGGCGGGACCGTCGCGCTCATGTACCTGCTGGCGCCGGCCGACTACGCGATCGCAGGCATCGCACTCAGCATTCAGGCGTTCCTGACGGTCCTCGCCCCGTTCACGCTCGGGGATGTCCTGATCTCAAGGCCACGCGAGGCCGAGCGCCTGATGGGCACTGCCGCGCGGGTGTGCCTCGCCGTGTCGGCGATCACGTCAATCCTGATCCTCGCGGCCGGGCCGCTCGCGGCGCGCGAGTACGGGCAGTCTGCGCTCGTGGCCGCATGCGCGACCGCAGCGCTGCGGCCGGCGGCGGAGCTGCTGCTGCTGTCGCCGCAGGCGCGCCTGCGGCTGCGGCTCAAGTTCCGCGAGATGGCGCTGATCGACGGTCTCATGCAGGCCCTCGCAACGGTTGCCGCAATCGCGATGGCGTGGGCCGGGACAGGCTGGCTGAGCCTGATCCTTCCTCAGATCGCGTTCACGGCACTGCGCGCGTGGATGTGCCACCGGGCCGCGCCTCCCGAGCGCGGTCACCCGTCGTGGATCCCGGGCGAGTGGAGGCCTCTCGTGCGGGGCTACTGGCTCGCGGGGCTCGGCCAGTATGTGCACGGCGGCCTGCTGATGGCGCCTCCGCTGGTCATCGGCGTGTTCGCGCCGACGGATGACGTCGGACTGTTCAGCATGGCGTTCACGCTCTCCACAGCGATCAACGTCGTCGTGTCGGTGAGCATGGGGCAGGTCCTGCAGCCGATCTTCGCGCAGATGGGCGGCGATCCCGAGCGCCAGCGCGCGGCCTTCCTGCGGGCATGCGGCACGATCGCCGCTGTGGCGATGCCGCTGTGCCTGCTGCAGGCCGCGGTGGTCGGCCCAGCCATCAGGCTCCTCCTGCCGGAGCGCTGGGATGCGGCGGCGACGCTCGCCGTGCTGCTCTCTGCAGGCCAAGCCTTCTACTTCGCGGTCAATCCGGTGGCGAGCCTGCTGAAGGCGCAGGGGCGCTTCGGGGTGTTCGTCGCGTGGCAGGCTGTGCAGCTGGCGGTCGTGGTGGGCGCCATGTTCCTGGTCGGCTGGCGCGCCACGGACGATTCCACCGCCGCGATCGCTGCGGTGGCCGGGCTCTACACCGTGGTCTGGGCGCCGATCGGCGTGTGGCTTGGCGTGCGCGGCGAACGCGGCGCGGCATGGCGCAGCGTGATGCTGTTCATGCGTCCGCTCGCGGCCACGGCACTCGTGCTGGGGCCGGCCGTCGCGGCGCTCGCGATCCTGGTCGCTCCTGGAGCCGCGTCGGACCTCTGGCACCTCGCGGCGCTGCCGGTCGTGACTGCCGCGCTCTATCCGCTGGCGCTGCGCCTCGTGGATCCCGCAGCGGCGCGCGAGTGCTGGCAGGTCATTTCGGTGCTTCGCGCGCGCCTGCGCTGATACCCTTCCGCCGCGCGACGCCGCGAGCGCTCGCGGCCCGTCCACGATGCGCCCGCCGCTTCCCATCACCGTCGTGATCCCGACCCGCGACGAGGCGCGCAACCTCGCGGAATGCCTGCCCCGCCTCTCGCGATTCGCGGAGGTGGTGGTGGTCGACTCAGGGTCGGCCGACGGATCGCGGGCGATCGTCGAGTCGAGCGGCGCGCGCTGGGTCGAGTTCCGCTGGGACGGTCGCTTTCCCAAGAAGCGCAACTGGTTCCTGCGGCAGGGATCGATCCGGACGCCGTGGGTCCTGTTCCTCGACGCGGACGAGCTCGTGGACGACGCCTTCTGCGACGAGCTCGAGCGCACGCTTCCCGGCACATCCCACACGGGGTTCTGGATCAGCTACGACAACTGGTTCCTCGGGCGGCGCCTGCGCCACGGCGAGGGCAACCGCAAGCTGGCGCTCATGCGCGTCGGCGCAGGCGAGTACGAGCGCATCGACGAGGATCGCTGGAGCGAGCTCGACATGGAGGTGCACGAGCACCCTGTCATCGCAGGCACCGCCGGCACGATCGTGTCGCGCCTCGAGCACCGCGACATCCGCGGCTTCGCCCAGTGGCAGCGCAAGCACGACGCGTACTCGACGTGGGAGGCGCACCGTGCGCAGCGGCTCCGCGAGGGCGGGCCGGCGGCGGCCGCATCGCTCAATCCGCGTCAGCGCCGAAAGTACGCGTCGATCGGCGCATGGTGGCTTCCTCCCGTGTACTTCCTGCGCACCTATGTCCTGCTCCGCGGCTTCCTGGACGGATACGCAGGCTTCGCGTACGCGATGTCGAAGGCCATCTACTTCTGGCAGATCGGCGTGAAGGTCCGCGAGCTGCGCGCGGGGCGGTGAGTGTCCCGCGCGCTCCTATGATCCCGCTCCTGTGCAGGCCCTGAGGATCCACAACACGCTGGCGCGGCGCATGGAGCCTGTCGAGCCGCACGCCGACAGGTCGCCCCTGACGTTCTACTCGTGCGGTCCCACCGTCTACGACGACGCGCACATCGGCAACTTCCGCTCGTTCCTCAATGCCGACGTGCTGCGGCGGACGCTCGAGCTGCTCGGCCACCGCGTGCGCCACGTGATGAACATCACCGACGTCGGGCACATGACCGACGACTCGAGCGCTGACGGCGGCGGCGAGGACAAGATGGCGGTGGCCGGACGCCGCATCGCCGAGGCCAAGAAGGCGGGGAAGCTGCCCGCGGGAGTCGATGTCGATCCGGGCAACCCCGGCGCGATCGCCGACTTCTACGCCGGACGGTTCCTCGAGGATGCGCGCGCGCTCGGCCTGAAGGTGGCGCTCGAGGCGCACGCGCATCCGGAGCATGCCGATGGGCTGATGCCGCGCCCCACGCGCTGCATCCCGCAGATGATCGCGATGATCGAGCGGCTTGTGGCGAGCGGCCATGCCTACGTGGCCGGCGACGGCGTCGTCTACTTCGACGTGCGCAGCTTCCCTGCGTACGGCGCCCTGAGCGGCAACACCATCGACAGGCTCCGCGAGGGCGCTGGCGAGCGCATCAGCGCCGAGAACCAGGCGCAGAAGCGCCATCCCGCCGACTTCATGCTCTGGAAGCCGGACATGTCCCACCTGATGCGCTGGCCGTCGCCGTGGGGCGAGGGCTACCCGGGATGGCACATCGAGTGCAGCGCGATGGCACGGATGCTGCTCGGCGACGAGATCGACATCCACTCCGGCGGCGAGGACAACATCTTCCCGCACCACGAGTGCGAGGTGGCGCAGAGCCGCTGCACGACAGGACGCCCGACGTTCGCGCGCCACTGGTTCCACACTCGGCACCTCGTCGTCGAGGGCGAGAAGATGTCCAAGAGCAAGGGGAACTTCTTCACCGCACGTGACCTGTTCGCCAAGGGCCACA
>JBIIIL010000200.1:0-4938 GCA_044234825.1 Phycisphaerales bacterium | reverse complement strand
GACATGCCGCATGGCATCCACGACTCGCGGTAGTCGCCGCGCTCCTGGCGGTGCCCGATGGGCTCGACGAACACCGTGCGCCCGCCGGCCGAGCGCCGCTGCTTCACGGTGAGCTGCGTGATCTCGTAGTCGAAATCGACGAACTCCTCGACAATGACTAGGCGCGTGTCGCCGCGCATGCCGGCCATCGCGTAGTCCCATGACTTGCGGATGTCCGCCTTCGTGCGCGCGACAGACTGCCCCTTGCCTGAGCTGCTCATGATGGGCTTGATGACGCAGGGCAGGCCGATGCCGCGCGGGCCGGTCACGGCGGCCTGCAGCTCGGTGGCGCTCGCCGCGTACGCGTACCGCGCTGTGCGCAGGCCGAGCTCGCGCGCGGCGAGGTCCCGGATCGCGTTGCGGTTCATGGTGAGGTGCGCCGCGGTCGCGCTCGGGATCACGGCCTGACCGCGCCGCTCGAGCGACAGCAGCTCCGTCGTGCGGATCGCCTCGATCTCGGGCACCACGAAGTCTGGCTTGTGACGCCGGATCACGCGCCGCAGGGCCGCGCCGTCGAGCATGTCGATCACCTCGTGCGCATCGGCCACCTGCATCGCAGGCGCGCCCGCGTAGCGGTCGACCGCAATCACGCGGCATCCGAGACGCTTCGCGCTGATCACGGTTTCCTTGCCGAGCTCGCCGGATCCGAGGAAGAGCAGGGTCGCCGTCATGCGCCAGAAGGTAGTGCCTCGCACGCACCACTACCCTCCATCCGATGGAGCCCTTGCGGGACATGCAGGGCGCGGGAGATGCCGCGCCGCGAACGCAGGAGCTGATGCCGGCGCCGGCGTGGACGACAAGTCCCTTGCAGGACTCTGGACTCGTCGCGATCGCAGCCGTCGGCGCGGCGCTCGGCGCTGTGGTGCGCGTGCTGCTGTGCGACTGGTGCGCGCAGCGCCTGTCGCGGGTATGGCTTGGCGTGGTGGCCGTCAATGTCGTGGGCAGCGCCGCGGCCGGGGTGACGGCCGTCACGCTGCAGTCAGGGAGCTTCTGGTGGGCGGCCATCGGCGTAGGGCTGCTCGGCGGACTGACCACGATGAGCGCCGTCGGATTTGAGGCTGTGGCGCTGCTTGCAGAGAGGCGGCGCGCGCAGGCCGCGGCCATGCTGTCGCTCAATCTCGTCATCTGCCCGTGCGCCGCCTGGGCCGGCATGAGGGTGGTGGGCGCATGATCGAGCCGCGGCCACCCAGCATGGCATCGCTCCGCCCGTCGGGCACCTTCGCTCACGTGATCGCGGGCGCAGCGCTTGGCGGTGCGCTGCGCGCCGCCGCGGACCTGATGTGCATGCGGGCAGATGTCGGCTTCGAGTGGCCGACACTGGGCGTGAATGTCATCGGTTGCGCGGTCGCTGCTGGCGCATTCAGGTGGATCCATGCCTACGACTCGCAGGGTCATGCGCTGCACTCGCCGAAGGCTGCGCGGGTGCGGGAGCGGGCCATCATCAGCGGCTTCTGCGGGGCGCTCACCACGATGAGCGCTGTGGCGTCGATGGCGGCTGCGCGGACCGCCGGGGGCGCAGCGCTCCTCATGGCGCTCAATGCCGCCGCGGCGCTCGCATCGGCTGGGGTCGGCTGGTGGCTGGCGACCATGCTGCCCCGGCGATCTCACGGCTGGCGCAGGTAACCTTCGCCGCATGGCGACGACACCGGATGATGCGGGGCTGCTCGGGCCGGACACGCTGCGCAGGCTGTGGAAGCCGCGGCGCGACGCCTACGCGGAGGCCCACCTCTACGGCGAGGTCCGGGTGCGCGTGCATCGGGCCTTCACGTGGCTCGCGTCTGCCGAGAACCGCGGACCGGCCGAGGCCGACACGCGTCTCATGGAGCTGTGGGCGGCTGCGGGCGCTCTGTTCGCGACGTGGGATTCCGCTGCGGAGGTGCCGGTCCCGATCGAGGAGTCCATCCCGCCGTTCGTCTCGAGGCTCGGCAGCCACGACCACGACGGCATGATGGCGACGGCCTGCCGCAGCGTGAGCACGCACCTGTGCGCGATGACGGATGACTCGTACCTCGGCAGGCTCGCGGCGGCGCGCGCGCGCACCAGCGGCGGCACTTCGGCAGAGCCGCTGCTCTCGGCCACGCGCAGCCACATGCGCGACTGGATCGAGGAGCCCGATGCCGGGCGCGCCGTGGGTTCGGCGATGCTGCGCGTGGGCCTCACCGTCGAGCAGCTGTCGTGGGGCGCCGCGACGTACGGGGGCCGGCAGAACCGCCATGCCGTCAAGCGCTGCTGCATCGTGATGAGGGCGCTCGTGCCTGCGGCGATCCAGGTGATCACGGAGCACGGGTACACGGACGACTGGGGTCCGCTGTGCTCGCCGCCCCGCGAGGGCTGACCGGGCCGCTCACCACTCCATCAGGAGCGCCGAGAGCAGGTCGATCGTCGCGCGCAGGTCGCCCGTGTCGACCATCTCGGTGACCGTATGGATGTAGCGCGTGCCGGGACCGAACGCGATGCAGCGCGCGCCGCGTCCGGCGCGCTGGATCGCCGCGGCGTCCTGCCCGCCGCGGGGCAGGATGGCGCGCTGGTGGGGGATGCCCTTGCGCCGCGCGACCGTGCATGCCTGCGACACGAGCCCGGCATCCGCGATCATCGACGAGTCCTGGATCATCACGGCGACGCCGTCGCCCTGCTTGGTGACGCGCTGCGTGTCGGGCACGCCCGGCGTGTCGCAGGCGAGGTTGACGTCGAGGCCGACGCCGATGTCCGCGCCGTACGCATTCGCGCTGGTCATGGCGCCGCGCAGTCCGACCTCCTCCTGCGTCGTGAATGCCACGGCGATCTCGCATGCGTGGCCGCCGCGCGCCGCGGCCACCCTGCGCACGGCCTCGATCGCCACAAACACGGCCATGCGGTTGTCGAGCGCCTTCGACACCACGCAGCGCGGCGTCTCCAGGAACGGCTCGTGCATCACCACGTAGTCGCCGATCTGCACGAGCTTCTTCGCCTCGCCCGCCTTCATGCCCAGGTCGACGTAGAACTCCTCCGTGCCCGGGACCTTGCTGCGCTCGGCATCGCTCGAGATGTGGATCGGCTTGCCGCCCGGGTTCAGCACGCCGTTGATGTCGCCGGACTCGGTGACCACAAGCACGCGGCGGGAGAAGAGGTTGCGCGGGTCGAATCCGCCTGCAGGGTTGAGCCAGAGGAAGCCGTTGTCGTCGACGTGGCGCACGTAGAACCCGATCTCGTCCATGTGCGCGGCGATCAGGACCTTCGTGACGTCGCTCGCTCGGGAGGCCTTCGCGCCGCGGCCACGCCCCTTTGATGCGCTTCCGCGCCTCGTGGCCTCGCGCACCCCGATCATCGAGCCCATCGCATCGACGTGCACCCGGTCGAAGAGACCCTTCGTCTCCCGCGCCACGATCGCGCGCACGCGCTCCTCGCGCCCTGCCACTCCGGGGGTCTCGCACAGCTCCTTCAGTAGGTCGATTCGCATTCGGCCGAGTCTATGATCGGGTCGTGCAGCACGGTCAGCAGCCATCCGAGCCCGCAGCGCACGCGGAGGATCCGGGCCACGCCGTTGTGGCGGCGCCTGCGTCCCCGATGTGGGCGCGCCACGACGAGTGGGTCCGGGCCGAGGCCGCGCGCCGCATCGCGGGCGCCGCGGGCGCGCGTGGCGATGCGGCGGCGGATGCGGCACGGGCCCGTGCCGGTTCCGGTGGCGCCGAACGCATGTCCTGGGGTGGCGTATGCGAGATCCCGGCGCGATTCGACTCCGTCGAGGTCGAGTACGCGGCGATCAGGCGCGATGCCGCGCTGGTGGACTTCCCGCAGCGCGGCACGCTCGAGGTGACCGGCGCCGAACGCATCCCGTTCCTGCAGCGGATGGTCACGCAGGACCTGAAGCCGCTCCAGGGCTCGCCCGGCGCCGTGCGCTCGTTCTGGCTCAACCGCAAGGGCCGCATTGATGCGGACATGCTGCTGGTCGACACGGGTGAGCGGATGCTCATCGAGGTCGACGCCGCGGTCGCGCCCTCTGTCGCGTCGGCGCTGATGCAGTTCGTCTTCTCCGAGGATGTGCAGGTCACGGATGCCACCGACCGGTGGGCGCGCTTCGAGATCCATGGGCCGGGTGCAGTGGCCTTGCTCGAGGCCTCGGGCGTCGGCGGCGACGCATCGCTGCAGATGGTGCACGCGCGTCGTGACCTGTGCGGCGTGCCCGGCATCGCGTGCGCCGTGCCGCGCGACCGCGCAGACGAGGCCTGGTCGAGGCTGCTCGCGGCGGGATCGGCGCGCCAGAGGGTGCGTCCCTCCGGGTGGCTGGCCTTCAACATCGCGCGCATCGAGGGTGGCTCGCCCATCTTCATGGTGGACTTCGGCACCGCATCGCTGCCGCACGAGACTTCGCTCATCGACTCGCGCGTGTCATTCGCGAAGGGCTGCTACCTCGGGCAGGAGGTGGTCGCGCGCATGCAGAGCCTGGGCAAGCCGAAGCAGGTGATCGTCGCGTTCAAGGCGTCTCGCGATGCGCTGCCTTCCGCGGGCTCGCAGGTGTTCGCGCGCCGCGACGATGGAGGCATCGGCGACGAGGTGGGGGTGGTGACGAGCAGTGCGCTCAGCCCGATGCTCGGCGCCGTGCCCGTCGGGCTGGCGACCGTGCGCACGGCGCACTCGGCTGCAGGCACGACGCTTGTGGCGGATGCGGAGGGCGAGCTCGTCGAGATCTCCATCCAGCCGGCGCTGTGCACGCTGCCCGGCGCGAGGCCAGCGCGGTGAGGCATCCATGAGTACGCGGGAAGGCTGGTCGCTCACGCCTGATGTCGTTCTCCTCGTCGCGGCGGCCGTGATGACCGTGGCCGTGATCGCATTCGGGATCTGGCTCTTCGTGCGCGCGGCGCGCGAATCCGATGCGACGCCACCGGAGCAGGGTGGCGCATGAGCGCTGAGATCCGGATCACG
>JBIIIL010000199.1:0-4955 GCA_044234825.1 Phycisphaerales bacterium | reverse complement strand
CGCGACTAGCGCTGGCGACCCGCCTCGATGCGGGCGCATGCGGGGGTCTAGCGGCGCTTCTTGAAGCGCGCCTTCACGCTCTCGGTGCGCGTGGAGCCCTTCGTCGGCAGTCCGGGCATGCCCGGCATTCCAGGCATGCCGCCCATGCCGGCCATTGCCTTGCCCATGGCGCCCGGACCCATCTTGGCCATCTGCTGCGTCATGCGAGACATCATGCGGAACTGCTCGGCGAGGCGCGATACCTCGTGAGGCTGCGTGCCGCTGCCCGCGGCGATGCGGCGCGAACGGCTCCGGTCGATGACGGCCACGTCGTCGCGCTCGAGAGGCGTCATGGAGTGCACCATCCCCTCGACCCTGTCGAACTGGCTCTCGTCGATGCTGACGTCCTTGAGCATCTGGCCGACGCCGGGCAGCATTCCGAGCAGCTGCTTCATGGAGCCCATGCGGCGCAGCATGCGCATCTGCTTGAGGAAGTCGTCCATGGTGAAGCGGCCCTTGGCCAGCTTGTCCGCCATGTCCTTGGCTTCGGCCTCGCTCACCTCGGCCTGCGCCTTCTCGACGAGGCTGACCACGTCGCCCATGCCCAGGATGCGCCCCGCGGCGCGCTCGGGGTGGAACTCCTCAAGCCCATCCCAGCGCTCGGAGATGCCGACGAACCGGATTGGCGCGCCCGTCACGCGGCGCACGCTGAGCGTCGCTCCGCCACGCGTGTCCGAGTCGAACTTGGTGACGATGACGCCGTCGAGCGCAAGCCGGTCGTGGAACGCCTTGGCGCTGCGCACCGCATCCTGGCCAGTCATCGCATCGACCACGAAGATGCGCTCGTGCGGCTGGACCGCCGCGTCGATCGCAGCCAGCTCACGCATCAGGTCCTCGTCGACGTGCAGGCGGCCCGCAGTGTCGATGATCAGCGTGTCGATGCGCTCTGCGCGTGCGCGAGCCAGCGCCCGGGTCGCGACACCCACCGCCACGCCGACAGCGCGCCCGATCTCCGCGCACTTCTCCGGCTCGCCGTGGAATGCCACCTTCGCGCTTCCCGGCGCCTCCGACGCCACCGCCTCCGCGACGATGCGCAGCTGGTCCACCGCCGCGGGCCGCTGCAGGTCGCATGCGGCGAGCATGACGCTGCGTCCCCGCTTGCGCAGCCAGGCGGCCAGCTTGCCGCACGTGGTGGTCTTGCCCGAGCCCTGCAGTCCGCACATGAGCACGACGGTCGGCCCGGGCTCGACGGCGGGCAGGCCCGCAGCGGCCGGTCCCATCAGCTCGACAAGCCTGCGGTGCACGATGCCCACCATCTCCTGCGCGGGCGTCAGGCTGGCGAGCACCTCGGTCCCGAGCGCATCGGACTGCACCTCGGCGCAGAAGGCATCGACGACATCCTGCTGCACATCCGCCTCAAGCAGCGCAGTCCGCACCTCCTGCATCGCCTCGCGCACGTTCTGCTCGCTGATGCGGCCACGCCCGGAGAGGCGGCGCAGCGCGGACGAGAACCGTTCCGAAAGCGACTCGAACATGGCCTGATCCTAGTGCCGTCCGCCGCGGCGGCGGCCGAGCCAGCGCGCGAGCCCGTCGCGGTCGAGGCAGTTGACGCAGCGGTCGGGCGTCACCCCGGCGCGGCGGGCTGTCATCACCCCGTACCGGAGGTTGTCCGCATCCTCCGCGGCGTGGATGTCGCAGTCGATCGCCACCATCGCGCCCGCGGCCATCGCAGCGCGCACGTGCGAGTCGCGCAGGTCGAGCCGCATCCAGTGGGCGTTGATCTCGAGCGCGACGCCGTGCTCGGCCGCCGCCGCCGCGATGGCGCGGATGTCCGGCGACAGCCCGTCGCGTCCCAGGATGATCCGCCCGGTGGGATGGCCGAGGATGTGCACGAGCGGGTGGCGGATCGCCGTGAGCAGCCGCTCTGTCGCGGCGGCAGGGTCCTGCCGCAGCGCCGTATGCGGGCTGGCCACCACGATGTCGAGCTTCGCGAGCGTGTCGTCGTCGTAGTCGAGGTGCCCGTCCGCGAGGATGTCGACCTCGCTGCCTGCGAGGATCCTGATGCCGCCCACCTCCTGCTCGGCCTCGCGCACCGCATCGATGTGGCGCATCAGCCTGTCCACGGAAAGGCCGTTGGCCTGCGCGGACGCCTTCGAGTGGTCCGTCACCGCGATCGTGTGGAAGCCGCGGGACTTGGCGAGCTCGGCCAGCTCCCGGATCGGGAGCGCGCCGTCGCTTGCGGTCGTGTGCGCATGCAGCTCGCAGCGGATGTCGCCAATATCGATGAGCCTCGGGGCCTCGCGCCAGTCGATCTCGCCGTGCGCCTCTCGGCACTCGGGCGGGATCGTCGGCATGCCCAGTGCGGAGTAGATCGATGCCTCGTCATGCGCAGCGACCGGCTCGATGCCGCGATCCTGCGGTGCAGGGGATCCGTCGTCGGGGAACAGCCCGTACTCGTTCAGGTGCATGCCGCGCGCGATCGCGCGTTCGCGCAGCTGCACGTTGTGCTCCTTGCTGCCCGTGAAGTAGAGGAGCGCCGCGCCGAAGGCCTCCATGCGGACGATGCGCACATCGACCTGGAGCCCATGCGCCAGCCGCAGCGACACCTTCGTCGGCCCGCGCGCAAGGACCTTGTCGACGCCCGGCATCGACACGGCGCTCTCGGCAACGCGCTCGGCCACGCCCGCATCCGCCACGCCGACCAGCACGTCCAGGTCGCCCACCGTCTCGCGCCCGCGCCGCGCGCTCCCGGCGATGTCGACACGGCGCACGCCATCCACGGCGCGCAGCCGGGCCGCGACAGCCTCGCCCATCGGCAGGGCCTGTCCGATGCGGAACCGCTTGGGTGCGCCCGCTGCCGCGAGGTGGTGGGCCAGCGCGTCGCGGAGGTTGGCGATGGACTTCGGCGTGCCGATGCGCGGGAGCCCCTCGAGCGCGCCGCGGTCGAGCGCGGCCTTGAGCGCGGCGACCGAGTCGATGCCGGCCTCGGTCCAGAGCGTGCGCACGGTCTTGGGTCCCACGCCCTGCAGCTGAAGGAGCTCCGGCAGGCCTGCGGGCACCGAGGCGCGCAGCTCGCCGAGATCCGCCATGGTGCCGGTGGATGCGAACTCGACGATCCTCGCCGCCAGCCCGGCGCCGATGCCCTCCATGGACTCGAGCTGCTTGGGCACGCGCTGGGCGACCACGCACAGGTCATCCGCGGCATCCGCGCACGTGCGCGCCGCACGGCGGTACGCGTTCACGCGAAAGCCACTGCCTCCTGTGATCTCCAGCAGGGCAGCCATCTCCTCGAAGGCGTTCGCGATGTCGGCGTTGGACGCCACGGCAGGAAAAGCGCGACCGGCAGGAGTCGAACCTGCAACCCCGAGCTTCGTAGGCTCGTGCTCTATCCAGTTGAGCTACGGTCGCGTGAATCGCGAAGTATACAGACCGTTCGCGTCGGCGGGGCGCTTCTCGCCGCCCGCCACCGCGGAATCCACGCCATAGCCCTCGCTCGCGCGCTCGGAAGACTGCAGGAGCCTGGACGCCGCGAGCGGCACGATCACCGAGCCGATGCCGCACACCACAGCGCAGATCGCGGGCCACCGGCTCGGCGCCGCCACAACTGTGGCGCTCCGCGCCGATGGGGGAGCGACAAGCGGCACGATGGCCAGCCTCAGGTAGTACCACGCGCTGACGGCGCTGTTGATCACCGCGATCACGACGAGCGTGACCTGCCCGCTCTCGAACGCCGCCATGAAGAGCGCCAGCTTGCCGAAGAAGCCGATCATGGGCGGGATGCCGACGAGCGACACGGCGGAGATCGCCAGCATCCAGGCGACCGCTGGGTGGCGTACCCGCAGGCCGGCGATGTCGTCGAAGGAGTCGATCTCCTCGCCGGACCGCTCGACCGCGGCGAGCGCCGCGAACGAGGCCGTGGTCATGATCCCGTAGCAGAGCAGGTAGAAGAAGAGGGCGTTGATGCCTGCTGGCGTCCCCACGATGAGGCCGAGCATCATGTAGCCGGAGTGGCTGACCGAGCTGTACGCGAGTGTGCGCTTGATGGAGCGCTGCATGAGCGCACCCACGTTGCCGAGCGTCATGGTCAGCACCGCGGACATCCACAGCACGGCAGCCACCGGTTCAGGCAGCCCCGTGTACGCGACGCGCACGCCGTCGGCGGCGATGAGCGCGTGGCCGGTCCATCCCGCCGTGCCCAGCAGCACCGCAAGGGCGACGAAGCCCGCGACCTTTGGCACGAACGCCAGGAACGCGCTGACGTGCACCGCGGCGCCCTCGTAGACGTCGGGCGCGTAGAAGTGCATCGGCACGGCCGTGATCTTGAAGCACAGGCCCAGCACCGCGAGGCACAGGCCGGCCAGGCCAGTCATGTCAATGCCTGGGCCCGCCGCCTGCGCCGCGAAGGAGTCACGGATGCCGGCGAGCTGCAGCGTGCCGGTAGACCCGTAGATCAGCGCGAAGCCGTACAGGAACATCGCGGTGCTGAGCGCGCCCAGGAAGAAGTACTTGACGCCCGCCTCCTGCGCCTTCCTGCTGCCGCGTCCGAGCGCGACCATGATGTAGGTGGGCAGCGACACCAGCTCAAGGGCGAGGAAGAGCCAGATGAGGTCGCTCGCGCCGCAGAGGAGCATGGCGCCTGCGATGCTGAACAGGGCGAATGCATAGTGCTCGCCGCGCATCACGCGCAGCGCATCGAACGCCTGCCTTCCGGATGCGATCGCCCCCTCGACGCCGCGGTCGATGGCTCCGATGCTCGGCAGCAGGATGAGCGCGCCCATGAGGGCGAGCATTGGCTTGACGAATGCCCCCATCGACGGGAACAGCAGCTGCGCCGCGGAGGCGCGCTCGGGCGTCCAGGTGCCCACGGACGCGAATGCCGCCGCGGCAAGCGCCACGATGCACCACAGCGGCACGGAGCGCCGCACGCCCGCGCTGCGGGAGAGGCCGATGACCGATGCCAGCACTGCACCCGCGAA
>JBIIIL010000198.1:0-5029 GCA_044234825.1 Phycisphaerales bacterium | reverse complement strand
GGTCGCGCACGCCCTCGCCGCGTGCGGAAGGCCCTGGCGCCGCATGCAGCGCCTCGCCGCCCACAAAGGTCAGCACGTCCGTGGTCCCTCTGACTCCCGAATGCCGCTCGTGCAGGACGCACATCTGCGCATCATCGACGATGCGCACCGACATGCGCGCCACGCGCGCCGGCACCCCGGCCGCGTCGTGCGCCGCGCCGACCGCCCGCCCCACCTCGACCTGCAGCCACCGGCGCAGCGCAGGATCCGCAGCCCCCGTGACCTCTATGCACGGTTGTCCGGTGGCGTCCATTCAGCGGACCGCAGCGGACGACACGTGCACCGGCACGAAGGTCGGCTTCACGCGGCGCTCGAAGTCGCCGCGGAACTTGCCCACGATCGTGCGGATGGCCCAGTTGTTGCCGTCCGCGAGGCCGCAGATCGTCGTGCCGGGCGTCAGGCCCATCGAGAGCCCGAGCTCGAGCAGCAGGTCGATGTCCGACGTGCGCGCGTCGCCGCGCTCGATGCGGCAGAGCAGCTTGTAGATCCACCCCGAGCCCTCGCGGCACGGCGTGCACTGGCCGCACGACTCGTTCTTGAAGAACCGCGCGATGTTGCGCGCGACCATCACCATGTCGGTGTCCTCGTCGAAGACGGTCGGGCATGCGGTGCCGAGGCCGAGCACGTTGTACTTGCGGCCGATGTCGAAATCCATCTCGGCGTCGAACTGGTCCGTGCCCAGCACCCCCATCGACACCCCTCCGGCAATCGCAGCCTTGAAGCGCTTGCCGCCGCGCATGCCGCCGCAGTAGTCGTTGACCAGCGTGCTGAGCCTGATGCCCAGCGGCGCCTCGTAGACGCCGGGGCGGTTCACGTGGCCGGACACGCCCATCAGCTTCGTGCCCCAGCTCGGCATGCCGCCGGCCATGCCGGGCGCGCCGATGCCGGTCCACCACTCCACGCCGTGCTCGATCACGGGCACCACGGCCGCGAGCGTCTCGACGTTGTTCACGATCGTGGGCCTGCCGAAGAGGCCCTTCACTGCGGGGAACGGCGGCTTCACGCGCGGCCACCCGCGCTTGCCCTCGATCGCCTCGAGAAGCCCGGTCTCCTCGCCGCAGATGTAGGCGCCCGCGCTGCGGTGCAGGTGGCACTCCACCGCATGCCTCACCGCGCCGCCCATCAGGCCCTTGGACCCGAAGATCCCGGCGTCGTACGCCTCGCGGATGGCGCGCTCCATCACCTTTGCCTGGTGGTGGTACTCGCCGCGGATGAAGAAGTACGCCACGTCGATCTGGCACGCCCAGCACGCGATCGCAATCCCCTCGAGCACGAGGTGCGGATCGAAGTCCACCAGCAGCCGGTCCTTGAAGGTGCCGGGCTCGGCCTCGTCGCAGTTGATGGCCAGGTAACGCGGCCCCTTGCCGTCCGGGGGAGCGAGGAACGACCACTTGGTGCCCGCCGGGAATCCGGCACCGCCGCGACCGCGGATCACGGCGGCCTTGACCATCTCCACCACCTTGGCGGGTTCCATCGCGAGCGCCTTCCGCAGCGCCTCGTAGCCGCCTGTCTTGCGGTACTCGTCGATGCCGACGATGTGGCGATCCTTCGGGTCGCCCCAAGGCCAGGTGGGGATGCGCTTCGTCAGGACGGGTTTCTCAAGACGCATGGTGACCTCTTGTGGGGATTCTGTCGTTCACGGGCGCCACGATCTCGTCGACGACGGTCCGCCTCAGCATGGTGCCCTCGGGTCCGGGCGCATCGCAGCGCTGCACGCGGCGCGCGACCACGGTCCCAGAATCGTTCCGGCTCGGGCCCGCGCCGGCGGCATCGCACTCGAGCGCGCGCGCACCGGCATCCACCGGCTCGCGGATGGCGGCCATGATGTGCCCGCACATCCGGCCGAGGTTGCGCGCGAGCGAGTCGCCGCCGCCCTCGCCCGCCGGGCTGCATCCGAAGCCAGGCCGCGTCGCGCCGTCACCGTGGATGTGCGCCGGAGCGTCCATGGCAGTTCAGTGGGCGCCGTGACCGCCCGCCGCGGCAGCGCCGCCGGGCCTCGTCGCCTCGTCGATCAGCCGGTCCACAGACTCCACCGTGAGCCTCTCGTGCAGCGTCTCGTTGAAGAGCGCCACCGGTGCCGTGTCGCAGGACCCCAGGCACTCGAGCGTGAGCAGCGTGAACGCGCCGTCGGCGGTCGTCTCGTGGGGCTCGATGCCGAGCCGCTCGCGCACGCGGTCCACGATCTTCGAGTGGCCGCACGCCTCGCACGCGATCGACTGGCAGACGCCGATCACGCAGCGCCCGCGAGGCTCGAGCGAGTACTCCTCGTAGAAGGTCGCGGTGTCGAGCACATCGGCCGGCTTGATGCCGAGGAATGCCGCGACCTCGACCATGGCCTGGTACGGGATGTGCCGGTAGGCGTGCTGGATGTCGTGCAGGATGGGCATCAGCGCGCCGTGCTTCACGGCGTACTTCGGCAGCACCTCGCGCTCCCAGCGCGCCTTCATCTCGGCCGTGCAGTACGGCTCCGCGCGGCGCGGGATCGACATCGTGGCGGATGGCTTTGCTTTCCAGGACATTCTTCGTGCTCCAGGTCGTGCTCTGCGTGTGCGTGATCCGTGCGGCGGGGCGCGTCAGCGGTCAAGTTCGGCCGCGATGATGTTCAGCGATCCGAGCACCGCCACGACGTCGGCAAGCTGGTGGCCCTCGATGAGCTTCGGGAACACCTGGTAGTTCACGAAGCACGGCGGGCGCGTCCGGATGCGCCACGGGTACTTGCCGCCCGCCGACACGAGGAAGAACCCGAGCTCGCCGTTGGGGCTCTCGATCGACGCGTAGGCCTCGCCGACCGGCGCCTCGAACCCGCGGTTGTGCATGAAGATCTCGAAGAGCTGGATCGTGCCCTCGATCGAGCCGTACACGTCGCCCTTCTGCGGCACGCGCACCTTGCCGTCGCGCACCGTGTCGATCGGCCCGCCCGGGATGCGGTCGATCAGCTGCGAGATGATCGACATGCTCTGCTTGATCTCCTCGACGCGCACGAGGTATCGCGCGAGGCTGTCGCCTGTCGTCGCCACCGGCACCGAGAACCGCACGGCCTCGGCGCCCTTCCCGTCCCAGTTGGGCGCGTAGCAGAGGTAGGGCTCGTCCTTGCGCATGTCGCGCCGCACGCCGGAGGCGCGCGCCACCGGTCCGGTGAGGCTCCACGCGAGCGCATCGTCGCGCGAGATCGCGCCGACGCCCTCAAGGCGGTCCACGAAGATGCGGTTGCGGTTGAGCAGGGTCTCGAGGTCGGTGACGGCCTTCGGCAGGCGCACGTCGATCAGGTCGCGCACCATGCGGCGGAACACCGCATCGTCGGGGATGTCGCGCCACGCGCCGCCCACGCGGGTCCAGTCCGGGTGGAAGCGCTGGCCCGACACGTACTCGATGATGTCGTAGATGAACTCGCGCTCGTTGAAGCCGTAGAGGAAGCCGGTGAAGGCGCCAAGGTCCAGGCCCGCCGCGCCCACGCAGAGCAGGTGGTTCTGGATGCGGCCGAGCTCGGCCAGGATCGTGCGCACCACCGTGCAGCGCGGCGTGAGCTCGATGCCGAAGAGGCGCTCCACCGCGGTGTGGAAGGCGATGTCGTTGACGATCGGCGAGACGTAGTCCATCCGGCTCGCCGTGCACACCCACTGGTTCCAGTCATGGTGCTCGCCGAGCTTCTCGAAGCCCGAATGCAGGTATCCGATGTGCGGGGTGCACCGGGCGATGCGCTCGCCGTCGAGCTCGAGCACGATGCGCAGGGTGGTGTGGGTGGCCGGGTGCTGGGGGCCGAAGTTCAGTACCCAACGGTCAGGGGCCTGGACATGGTCCTTCAGGTACTCGGTCGTCTCGATGTCCAGTCCATAGCCCGTGTCGGGCTCCAGCGTGTACGGCATGGGACGGGGAGTATAGGACGCTCGGGAAGCGCGGGCGCCGGGACCTGCCCCTCCACCCTCGCTTCCATCCGGCCTTCACGGCGGCGCTCCCTTGCCAGCCCGTGCTGGCTACCCGCGAAACACCGCGCCAAGCCGCTTGCCGAGCGCGGCGCTCGCCGCCAGCAGCGTGGCGGCCAGGAGAGCCATCGCCCACACGCCCATGGCGCTGGCAATCTGCGGGCCATCCCCGAGCCGCTCCGCGAGCGTGTAGATCGCCTTGGTCACCGGGTAGTTGCCCTCGCGCTGCGCCAGCACGATCGAGTCCGACACCTCGAGCATCGAGAAGCTGAATGCGAGCAGTCCCCCCGCCACAAGGTTCGCGGCCACCAGCGGCAGCACGATCTTGCGCAGGATCCGCATCCGGCCTGCGCCCGCATTCGCGGCAGCCTGCTCGAGGTCGACCGGCGTCTGCTGCAGTCCTGCCGACGCCGACCGCACGATGTACGGGAGCCGGCGCACGGCGTATGCGGCGATCAGGAAGGGGAACGGGGACGGTTCGGCGGCGACGACGCTCGCGTACGGACCCAGCGGCCCGTCGGAGAACCACGTCCATGCGCTGTCGCTCATCAGGTGGCGCATCCACATGAGCCATGCCGGCGGCGATCCCGCGAAGGGCCATGCGAGGCTCATCGAGACGTATCCAAAGGCCATCACGAGCCCAGGCACGGCAAGCGGCATCATGACCAGCGCGTCAAGCAGCCACTTGCCGCGCACGCTCGACCTCACGAGCAGCCTCGCCGCCGCAAGCCCGATCACGATGCCGAGCGCGACGGCCGCCGAGGACAGGATGAGGCTGTTCCGGATCGAGCCCGCCGCGAGAGGGTGCGTGAGCGCATGCCCGAAGTGCTCGAGCGTGAACGCCTGCGGAAGGACCGTCCCGTACCAACTGCCGACCACGCTGACGCTCGAGAGGATGACGCCGATGTGCGGGAGGCAGGCGACCGCGATGAGCCCGCCGAACAGCGCCCACATCGCGAGCGTGCCGCCGAACCCCAGCTGCGTCTCTGCGCGGCGCACCGACGCCTTGGTGCTGGCCACGTCGCGCGAGCGCCCCAGCAGCGCGCGGCTCACCGTGTAGACGCCTGCGC
>JBIIIL010000197.1:0-5032 GCA_044234825.1 Phycisphaerales bacterium | reverse complement strand
CGCATCGCGGATCGCCTTCTTCTGCGCGTGCGTGCGCCCCGACCGCGCCATGCGCTGGTCCGCATCGAAGCTCGTGAGCCGCTCGTCCTGGAAGTGCACGGGCAGCGACCAGCGCGCGCCCGCCTGAGCGCCAAAGGCGCGCGCGGATGCGGAGCGGGGCGACTCGCGGCCGTCCATGTGCAGCGGCAACCCGATCACCAGCGCATCCGGCCCATGCTCCTCGACGACCTCATCGAGCGCGCGCAGCAGCGCATCTCCGGAGGCCTCGATCACCTTCACCGGCGTCGCCAGGCGCAGCACGTCATCGCCGGCCGCGATGCCGGTGCGCACGTCGCCGAGGTCAATCGCGAGGTAGCGCATCGTGCATGAGGCAGCCGCACCGGCGCGCTAGCGCACATCGGGCGGCACAAGGCCTGCCATCTCCTTGACGCGCTCCGCGAGCGCCGCAGGGCACACGAGCGTCGCGTCCCGCGTCCGCACGATCACCAGGCCCTCGCAGCCGATGGTGGCGATCACGTGCGAGGGGTCGTCGCTGACGCACGTCACCGCGCGAGAGTCGATGTGCACCGCGCGCGCGTTGGTCCGGTTGCCCGCGGCGTCAGGCTCGAGCGTGCCCGCGAACGCTGGCCAGCTGCCGATGTCAAGCCATGAGATCGGCAGCGGCACCACGCAGATGGAGTACGCCGGATCGGCCGACGCGGGCTCCATGAGCGCCTTGTCGACGCTGATGCGCGGCAGGGTGGGATAGACGGCATCCACGGTGCCGGCCGCGGCGGCCGTGCCCCAGGCCGCGCCGATGCGTGCGAGGCCGCGTGCGCACTCGGGCTGGTAGGCCGCGATCGCCTCAAGCACGGTGCGTGCGCTCAGCACGAACATGCCGCTGTTCCACGCGAAGTTGCCTGCGGCAAGGAATGACTGCGCGACCTCGAGGCTCGGCTTCTCCGCGAAGCGCCGAGCGAACCGGGCGTGCGGCGATCCAGGCACCGGGTCGCCGCTCTCGACGTATCCGAATCCGGTGGCCGGGTAGGTGGGCGTGATGCCGAACGTGACGAGCCTCCGGCGGTCCTGCTCCACGAGCGCAAATGCCTCCACCATGCGCTCACGCAGGATCGCGACCGGCTCGATCAGGTGGTCAGCGGTCAGCACCGCCATCACGCCGTCCGGATCGGCCGCAGCCACGGCTGTCGCCGCGAGACCGACCGCATTCAGCGTGTCGCGGCCCATTGGCTCGCCGAGGAATCCCGTCGATGGCAGCTGGGGGAGCTCGGCTCGGATCGGCGCCTCGTGCCCGCGCGAGGCGCAGACGTACCGTCGCTCTGCAGGCACCACGCCGTCGAGCCGGTCGTAGGCGAGCTTCAGCAGCGAGTGCCCATCCTTCATCGGCAGCAGCTGCTTGGGAAGCGCAGCCCGGCTCATGGGCCACAGGCGCGTGCCCGACCCGCCCGCCATCACCACCACGTGCCGGTGACCGATCACGGCGCGGCCTGCCTCGTGGCCAGCGCAGCCGACACGATCGCGTCCGCCGTAGCCAGGTCCGGGTTGCGCTGCAGCGCCCGGTCCACGAGCTCGCGTGCGTCGATGCGGGACTCGCCGAGCTGCACAAGCACCGCCGCCGCATCCATGATGACCTGCGCGCGGCTCGGTGCCTGCGGCTGCGCAGTGCCGGCGGCGCCGGCGTCGCCAGCGCGACCTGCGCCCGACTTCGTCGCCGCGCGCGCGGCCGTCGCAGCCTTCCCGCCGCGCGCCGAACCCTCGGGCGGGCGGGCTCCAGCAGCCGCATCGCCAAGATCCCCAGCCCGCATCGCGAAAGACGTCACCTTGTCGCGCAGCTCGAGCACCATCGTCTCGGCGGTCTTCTTGCCGATCTCGGGCAGGCTCATCAGCAGCGCGGTGTCCTTCACCACGATCGCCTCGGCGATGCGCGCCGGGGGGACCGCGATCGAGCGCAGCGCGCGCCGCATGCCGATCCCCTTGACGGACGTGAAGAGGTCGAAGAAGTCGCGGTCGCCCGGCTCGCGGAATCCGATCAGCCGAGGCCAGAAGCTGGCGCCCTGGCCCTGGCTCTCGAGGTAGTGCAGCGTGTGCAGGCTCACGGGCGAGCCGACGGAGGACATCCACTGGGCCTCGTCGCATGCAGGCACGAGGAGCTCGTACACCACGTCGCCCACGCGCACATCGACGGTGCCCTCGCCGGCGCGCTCAAGAGTCCCGTCGATGCGTGTGATCATGGCGGCGCCGCAAGCGTATCGGCGGCGGCTATCGGCGAGCGCCCGGTCGTGCGGCGAGACCTGCGCCGATCGCCGGCGCATCCGCCCAGCCGCTGTGCGCGAGCATCGCGCGCCGCAGACGGTCCGTTGCCGCGTCGGCATCGCGGAACCCCTCCTTGCGGAGGTCGATGACCGCAATCACCTCGACCCGTGCGCGCTGCCGCGGCAGGAACGAGTCCAGGAGCACCACACGCGTCGAGAAGGGCTGGCTGATCCAGCACAGCACGACCGGCACGTTCGCGATCAGCGCGATCGCTGCCGCTCCCGGCGCGAACGCCTGGACCGACCTCGGCGGCCGCTCGATGCTGCCCTCGGGGAAGACGCCCACGATGCCCCCGTCCTTCACGTGACGCACCGCAGACCGAAGCGTGCCGGCGTCCTCGGCCGCGAAGCGCACGGGCAGCACCTTCAGCGCGCGCCAGAACGGACCGAGCGGCCAGCGCATCTGCTCGACGGCCATCATGAACCGGATCGGCCGGCTCAGGCCGATCTGCAGCAGCGGGGGATCCGTGCCGCTCGCGTGATTGGCGACCAGCACGAAGCCGCCGGCGGGCATGTCCGCCTCCCGGAACGCGCGGTAGTCCGGACGGTGGAGCAGCCAGAAGAGCGGCCGTGCGACAGCTTCCACACAGCCAAGCCATCCGCGGTACGCGAGGCGCATCGGTCCGGGCATCGCCCGCTATGATCGCCCAAGTTTGCCGATTCCGCACGGACGCGGAGAGAGATGACCCGGACCCGCCCGGACGATCCCCCTACGCATAGCCCGCACCATGCCACGCCGCGACGACATCCACACGATCCTCATCATCGGCTCCGGCCCCATCGTCATCGGTCAGGGCTGCGAGTTCGACTACTCCGGCACGCAGGCATGCAAGGCCCTGCGCGAGGAGGGCTACCGGGTCGTCCTCGTGAACTCGAACCCCGCCACGATCATGACCGATCCGGCGTTCAGCGACCGGACGTACATCGAGCCGATCACGCCTGAGGCGGTCGAGAAGGTGATCCTGAAGGAGAAGGAGCTCGGCACGCCCATCGATGCGCTGCTCCCGACTCTTGGCGGCCAGACTGGCCTCAACTGCGCGTGCGCGCTGCACGACCGCGGCGTGCTCGAGAGGCACGGCATCACGATGATCGGCGCGAACCGGGAGAGCATCCGCCGCGCGGAGGACCGCGAGGCCTTCCGCCAGATCGTGGAGCGGCTGGGCCTCAAGCAGCCGCGTGCGCGCACCGTCACCACCGTCGATGACGCGCGCGACTTCCTCAAGGAGATCGGCCTGCCCGCGATCATCCGGCCGGCGTTCACGCTTGGCGGCACTGGCGGCGGCATCGCCTACAACACCGAGGAGTTCGAGGACATCGTGCGCCGCGGCATCGCGGCCAGCATGATCGGCCAGGTCCTGATCGACCAGAGCGTGCTCGGCTGGAAGGAGTACGAGCTCGAGGTCGTGCGCGACCGCCACGACAACTGCATCATCGTGTGCGGCATCGAGAACCTCGACGCGATGGGCGTGCACACCGGCGACAGCATCACCGTCGCGCCGATCCAGACGCTCACCGACAAGGAGTACCAGTCGATGCGCGATGCGGCGTTTGCGATCATGCGCGCCGTCGGCGTCGACACGGGCGGCTCGAACGTGCAGTTCGCGATCGACCCCAAGTCCGGCGAGATGGTGGTCGTCGAGATGAACCCTCGCGTCTCGCGCAGCTCTGCGCTCGCGTCGAAGGCGACGGGGTTCCCCATCGCGCGCATCGCCGCGAAGCTCGCCGTGGGGTACACGCTCGACGAGCTGCGCAACGACATCACCGCCACCACGAGCGCGTGCTTCGAGCCGAGCATCGACTACGTGGTCGTGAAGATGCCGCGCTGGACCTTCGAGAAGTTCCCGGAGGCCGACGAGACGCTCACGACCCAGATGAAGTCGGTGGGCGAGGCCATGTCCATCGGGCGCACCTTCAAGGAGGCGCTGCAGAAGGCGATCCGCTCGATGGAGGTCAAGCGCTTCGGCCTCGGCCTCGACCGCAACGACAAGTGGCTCGCGGCGCGCCGCGCGACGCAGACCGAGATGGCCGACGGGTCCGCGCCCGCATGGCCCATTCCCGAGCAGCACCTGCTGCGCAAGCTGACGGTGCCGAGCCAGGGCCGCATCTACTACGTGCGGTACGCGCTCAAGGGCGGCATGGCGCCTGAGCGGGTGGCGCAGCTGACCGGGTACGACCCGTGGTTCGTGGACCAGATTGCGCAGCTCGTCGAGTTCGAGGACGAGCTGTGCGCCGTCGCGCGCCTCGAGGACGTCTCGCACGACGTGATGCTGCGCGCCAAGCGCCTCGGCTACAGCGATGCGCAGATGGCGAACCTGTGGCTCGGCGAGATCAGCACGGCGGCGATCCTCAAGGTCCGCGCGCACCGGCGGCGGCTCGGCATCGAGCCGGTCTACAAGCTCGTCGACACGTGCGCAGCCGAGTTCGAGGCCGCCACGCCCTACTACTACAGCACCTACGAGAGCGCCTACCGCGAGGGCGGCACGCTCGTGCGCGACGACGAGATCAGGCTCACGAGCCGCCCGAAGATCGTGATCCTCGGCGGCGGGCCCAACCGCATCGGCCAGGGCATCGAGTTCGACTACTGCTGCTGCCAGGCCGCGTTCGCGTGCGAGGAGGCGGGGTTCGAGAGCGTGATGATCAACTCGAACCCGGAGACGGTCTCGACCGACTTCGACACGAGCGATCTCCTCTTCTTCGAGCCGCTGACGCTCGAGGACGTGCTC
>JBIIIL010000195.1:0-5055 GCA_044234825.1 Phycisphaerales bacterium | reverse complement strand
GCCCCTCAGCGGACGGCCTTCGCCGAGCGTGAGCACCATGGACTCTGGCCATGCGATCGCCGGATCCCGGCGCACGATCGGCAGGAGCATCACGCCGCCCCGCACCGCGATCGGCTGCACATCCGTCGTGGCGAACGGCTGCTCGGGCGGAAGCGATGCGAGCGGGTCCTGCACGCCGGCCCTGCGCGGGGCAAGTCCGAGTCCTGCCTGCTGCAGGGCATCAGCAGCTCGCGCGGTCGCGACGGCAGCGACCATCGCCAGCAGCGCCATGGCCGCGCGGCGCGCGAGGACGCGCATCATGGCCCAGTCCGCGCAGGCGCCGCGGTACGCGCGCGGTCCGCGGCAATCCGCATGAGCGCCGCGATCCGCTCCCTGCGGTAGGCGCTGTCACCGACGATGCGCGGCCAGATCTCGCCATCCCGACCCACGACGAGCAAGTCCCGCGCCACGCCCGCAGGCAGCACACCGGCGAGCGCCGCTGCGTCAGGCGCTCGCGGCGCCGCCGCATCGCGCTCACGCTCCTCGAGCGTGCGCGCGGCGAGCGCGGCGTTCGTAGCGTCGATGGGCTCCGGCTCGGGCGAGTCCGAGCCGAATCCGACGCGGTGTCCCGGCACGCGCCCGAGCTCGCCGCCCACTTCCGCGCGAAGAACCGCGACACGATGGTCCGCACGAAGCCGACTGGGGCTCGAGCCGGGAGGGTCGACCTCACCATCGACCTGCGCGTCCCGCGGAGCCGTCCCGCCTGACTGCGGCGCCTGCGAAGGGGCATCTGCCGCATCGGCGCCGCGGAACCATGGCTCGGGAATCGTGCTCCAGTCGGGACGGCCGACATAGAAGACGGCGCCTGGCGGGATCGTCACGAAGTTCGTGCCCTTGTAGAAGCGGTACGTGGCCTCGTCGAAGACCATGTAGAGGGCGCCTTGCGCGCGGAAGAAGAGGCCCGGCCGGCCGGGCACCGGATAGACGTTCTCGAATGCGCCGGGCACCCGCAGCGTGATGGGCATCTCGCGGAGGCTCTGCGAGAGCGCGCCCCGGTCCGCCACGCCCGGCTCGACAGGCTGCATCACCGTGGTGTCCTGGCCCGACTGCGGCATCGGCACATCGCGGGAGTTGCCCGGACCGCGCGGATCCGCCTCGCCCGATGTCGCCGAGCGCACCGCATCCGCAGATCCCGTTGCCTTCGCAGGCGCAGATGCGGGCTCCGTCGCGCGCCTCATGATGCGGTCGGCCGTCGCCTGGCCAGGAGCGGGCGGATCCGCCCACGCCTCAGCGGCGCGCGGGCACATGACCGCAAGCGCAAGTGCCACGGATGTCCGCATCGCATGCCGCATGCGCAGACACCATATCAGACTGCGCGTCCCGGATCACGCATGACGTGGGCGTGCCCGAGGTTCACGCCGAGGCGCGGTCAACCGATGCGAGCACGCTCGTGCTGGCCGCGGGGAGCGTGCGATCGCCGGCGCTCGTGCGGATGCGCATCCCATCGCGGGGATCGCACCGCAGCACGGTCCCCTCCACCACGCCTTCGGGCGTCGAGAGGCTGCAGCGCGAGCCGGCGAGCGCGTCCCGCGACATGTACTCGTGGGCCATGCGCTCGGCATCGGCGGACATCCACGCATCAAGCCGCTGGACGAGGTGGCACGCGAGATCGATGCGGTCGACGCCGAAGCCATGCAGCGCGAGACTCGTGGCCGTGCGCGCGATCGATTCGGGGAAGGTGCGCTGCGAGACGTTGATGCCGATCCCGACCGTCGCGCGGACCGCATCCTGCTCGATGAGGATGCCGCCGAGCTTGCGCCCCTCGAGCCACAGGTCGTTGGGCCACTTGATGCGGATCGACGGCACGCCCCGGCCGGCCTCGGCCGCCGACTGCTCCACCGCCTCGCATGCCGCGACGGCCGCGCAACCCGCAAGCTGGCCGGGATGCGACGGCGGCAGGTTGACGCTGATCGCCAGGCCGTCGGCCGCAGTGTCGGCCCACGCCCTGCCCAGCCGGCCGCGGCCGCTGGTCTGCCTCCACGCGATCACCACGGCGCCGGGAGGGAGGCCCCGCGCATGATCCTGCGTCGAGCCCGTCTCGCGCAGCACAACGGCGCGGCTGAGCGCGGCGCACCGCGCCACTGCAGCCTCAAGCCGGTCAGGCCACTGCTCTATCGGGACTGGCGAATGGCTCACGACGCGTCAAGCCCGAAGTCAAGCGACCGCACGCTGTGCGTGAGTGCGCCCACAGAGATGCGGTCCACGCCCGTGCGGGCGACATCCGACACCGTGTCGAGCGTGATCCCCCCGCTCGCCTCAAGCGCGAGGTGCGGCGCCACGCGGTCGCGCCGCGCGACAGCCTCGCGCAGCGCATCAGTGCCGAAGTTGTCGAGCAGCGCGATGTCGAGGATGCCGCGCTCGAGGCGAAGCAGCGCATCGAGCTGCTCGAGCGAGTCCACCTCGCACTCGATGAAGTGCGCACCGCGCGCACGCGCCGGGGCCGAGCAGGCGCGGACCAGGGCGGCGATGCCTGCGGGATCCAGTCCCGCGAGATGGTTGTCCTTGGCGAGGAAGGCGTCATGCAGGCCCATGCGGTGCGGCACGCCGCCGCCGCAGAGCACCGCATGCTTCTGGAGCGCGCGCATGCCCGGCACGGTCTTGCGGGTGTCCATGACGCATGCGCGGGTGCCGGCCACGCGGTCGGCGTGCATGCGCGTCAGCGTCGCCGTGCCCGACAGCAGGCCGAGGATGTTGAGCAGCGTCCGCTCCGCCGCAAGCACCGCGCCGGGCGGCCCATGCACGCGGGCGACGCTGCTGCCCGCGCGGATCGCATCGCCATCGGCGCATCTGGGCTCGAATGCGGCGCCAAGCTGACTGCACACCGCCTGCGCGGCGCGCACTCCACACACCACCCCGGGCTCGCGAGCGACAATGCGGGCGTCCGACCTGAACTCGATCCCGCGCACCTGCGCGACCGTGGCCGTGGTGATGTCACCGGTCGACCCGAGATCCTCCTGCAGCGCCGCCCGGACAAGCGCATCGCACACGCCGGCGCAGTGCAGGCGCCAGAAGTCATCCTCCGCGGGCAGCGTGAGGGCGGATCCGGATCGATCGGATGGCATGTCGCCGCGCGCGCTCATGCCGCCGCCATCGCCGCCGAGATGCGCACCGCGAGCGCCGCGCCATCGGACGAGTCGAGCGAGCGGGCCTCCCACCGGATGCCAAGACCCGAGCCGTCCGGAAAGCGCGGGATGACGTGGAAGTGGACATGCGGCACTGCCTGGTGCGCCAGCGCCCCATTGTTCTGCAGGATGTTGTAGTGGCTCGCGCCCGTGGCGGCCATCACGGCGCGCGCCACGCGCGGGAGCGCCCGGCCGAGCGCAGCCGCAGCATCGTCGCTGAGCTCGTGCAGCATCGCGCGCTCCTCGCGGGGCACGACGAGCACATGCCCCCGCGACAGCGGCGCGATGTCGAGGAACGCGAAGACGTGCTCGTCCGCATGCACTCGGTGGCACGGGATCTCGCCGTTGATGATCCGGGTGAAGATGGTCGGCACGTTCGTGCTCCTCAGGATGCGCAGGAAGGGCGACCAGCGCCACTCACGGGAAGATGCCCCGCAGCTCGTACACGCGCGCGAGGTGCTCGAGCGCGGCGGCGTAGGCCGCCGTGCGCCAGTCGCACTCGTGGCGGATGGCGGAGAGCTTCATGCGGCGCACGGCCAGCACGACGAGCTGCTCCAGGCGCTCCTCGTACTCCGCGGGCGTCCATGGGATGAAGGTTCGGTTCTGGGTCCATTCCAGCCAGCTGCCTGCGACCGCACCCGAGTTGCACACGACCGCCGGCAGCACGTCGATCCCGCGCCGCAGCATCACGTCGTCGCCCTCCGAAGTCCACGGCAGGTTGGCCGCCTCGGCGACGATGGGCGACGCGATCCACTCGGCGCGCTGCGCATCGATCATGCGCTCGCGGGCCGCGAGCACCAGCAGGTCGGTGCGCGTGCGGTAGAACCCCTCCTCGTCCACGGACACGGTGCCCGGGATGCCCGTGACCGTGCCGGTCTGCCTCATGTGGTCGCTGATGACCGCAGCGTCAAGGCCGTCCTCGCACACGCAGGCGCCGCGCCGCTCATGGATGGCGACGATCTTCGCGCCCTCGGCCGAGAGCATGCGCGCGATCTGCGAGCCGATGCGGCCGAAGCCCGCGATCGAGACCGTGAGCCCCTCGAGCGAGAGGCCAAAGTCGGGCAGCATCTCGCGCACCACGTGCACGAAGCCCTGCCCTGCGGCGGAGGACCGGCCGACGATGCCGCCGATCTCGGGCGGCTTTCCCGTCACCACAGGCGACATGCCCTGCCGCGCGCGGTCCGGCGTCATCTGCGCCGCGGTATCGACGAACCACGCCATCATCTGCGCGTCCGTCCCCATCTCGGGACCGGGGATGTCGTAGTCGGGACCGAGCTGGTGCGAGATCGCCACCGAGAACCGCCGCACGATCCGCCTCACCTCCTCGCGCGAGAGCACGCGAGGGTCGCAGTCCACGCCGCCGCATGCGCCGCCGAAGGGCAGGCGCAGCAGCGCGCACTTGAGCGTCATCATCATCGCGAGGCCCTTGAGCTCCTCGGGGGACAGGCGCGGCGTGAACCGGAGCCCGCCCTTGTAGGGACCGAGCGCATCGTTGTGCTGCACGCGGAAGCCCGTGAACATCCGGTAGTTCCCGTCGTCCATCAGGACCGGAAAGCGCACCACGATCTCGTTCTTGGGCTGCGCGAGGATCATCTGGTGCGCCTCGTGCATGCCCACGAGGCTCGCCGCAGCCAGCATCCTCTGCAGCATCTGGTGGTGCAGGCTTGCCGGATCAGGCGCGATCCCGAGGGACTCCATGACCCTCGACTGGTGGCGCACGGGGTTGAAGCCATCCGGACCGGATCGGCCATTGCGGGAGCGCATCGTCACGACTGCCTTCCTGCGGACTCGGGCCGCACAAACGTCACCCGGCCCCAGTGCCAGGGCACATGCATGTCAATCATCCACTGCGGGGACCACACCCAGTTCCATTCGGGACGGCCCTCCACCTTGC